>CAUJDC010000029.1 GCA_963169815.1 Patescibacteria group bacterium
AGACTAAAAGTGCTTTGAATATTCGTACCGTCATGGATTCGCAAAAAATTATGATTGTTAACTTGTCACGAGGTAAAATTGGTGAAGATAATTCATCTCTACTTGGTGCGATGATGGTAACTAAATTCCAGATTGATGCGATGAGTAGAGCCAATATACCAGAAAAAGAACGTGTGGATTTCTATCTCTATGTAGATGAGTTCCAGAACTTTGCCACGGATTCGTTTGCGACAATTTTGTCTGAAGCCCGTAAATATAAGCTGAACTTGAGCATGGCTAATCAGTATATCGCTCAGATGCCCGATGAAGTAAGAGATGCGGTATTTGGTAACGTAGGTAGTATTTTATCTTTTCAGGTTGGTGTGGACGATGCTGAATATCTTTCTAAACAATACAGTGAAGAAGTAATGCCAAACGATTTAGTGAACCTCAGTAAATATACGGCTTATATGAGAGTTTTGATTGATGGTATGCCTTCTAAAACTTTCTCTTTGGGTACTTTGCCGCCGCCTCAATATGACATTGATGCTGAACGACGTGAAAAAGTTATTCGACTAGCTCGTGAGCGATATTGCGCACCAAGAGCTGTGGTTGAGGATAAAATTATGCGTTGGAGTAAGGGCGCTGATATCGATGAAGATGCTAACTCAGCTTTACCTTCAACTGAAACTGGAAAAGCTTTGCCAGCACCAAAGCAAAAAGTTGTTGTGAATAAAAATGATTTATTGCTGCAATCCAAAAAGGATTTAGGTCGGCCAAAGAAAGAGGATTAATTCTTATTCAAGGCATTGATACCAGGTAGCCTGCCTTTTTCGAGGTACTCCAGCATGGCTCCACCTCCGGTAGAAACATGCGTGAATTGATTTGGTTTTAAGCCAACTTGTTTAAGTGCTTTAATAGTATCGCCACCACCGAGAATTGATGTTGCGCCATGTTTAGTAGCATTGGCAATTGCTTGGGCTATTACTTTTGTACCATTTCTAAATTGCCAAAATTCACTTACACCAAGCGGGCCATTCCAGACAATGGTTTTAGATTTAGCGATAACTTTTGCAAATTGCTTCGCAGATTTTGGACCTATATCGAGAATTTTCCATGGTTTGTCCAAAGGCAATTTCTGAATTGTTTTTGCAATAGTTAATTTGTTCATATTCTTGGCAATCACATAATCCTTCGGCAGATATAAGTTGCGACGATGTCTAAATAAATTAGTGCTGATTTCCTGAGCAGTTTTGATTTGGTCTTTTTCTACTAAAGAATCTCCTAACTGTTCCCCTTTGGCTGCCAAGAAAGTGTTAGCGATTCCTCCTCCAAAAATGAAATGATTGGCTTTCCCTAAAAAGCTATTGATTAAGCCAATCTTAGTATCGATTTTCGCTCCACCAATAATTAGTGTTGAAGGAAAGGTGACTTTGCCCAGCAATTTTTCCAAAATCTGTATTTCTTTAAGCAGCAAATTTCCAGCATATGAAGGTAAGTACTCAGTAATGCCAAAAGTTGATGCATGGGCACGATGAGAAACACTGAAAGCGTCATTGATATAAAGGTCACCCAAGCTAGCCAGGCTTTTAGAAAACTTGGCATCATTTTTTTCTTCTTGTTTATGAAAACGTAAATTCTCCAACATCAGTATTTTTCCAGGTTTCAATTTGGCAATGGCATTTTCGGCTTTTTCTCCAATAGTATTTGGACAAAATTCTACTTTTTGAAAAAGCAGTCTGCCCAAAGTTTTGGCTATTGGCTGAAGAGACATGGCTGGCACAACTTTGCCGTCGGGTCTGCCAAAATGAGAAATAATGACGATTTTGGCTTTAGCTTTTTGTAATTCTTTAATAGTAGATAAGCTTTCTATTAAACGTGTTTTGTCAGTAACTTTTTGGTCACGCAGTGGTACATTGTAGTCCGTGCGCAGTAATACTACTTTATTGCTTAAATCAGCTGAATGAAATGACTGTATTGGCATTTTATTTGTTTTAAACTTAATTTGATTTTAACTCTTCTGATAATTTTATTTAAGCTGAAATTTAGTTTGCCCTGGTATGGTGATTTTGTTTTATTTCATAACGTCATATATATGCGTTCATTAAACAAAGTTATGCTTATTGGTAATTTAACCAAAGATCCTGAAATGATTGATCTTGATTCTGGTATTAAAATGGCTAAATTTAGCTTAGCTACCAATCATGGCTGGATAGCTAAGGATGGAGAAAAGAAAAGTAGTACAGACTTTCACAGCGTGGTTGTTTGGAGAAAATTAGCCGAATTATCTCAACAATATTTGAAGAAAGGTTCAGCAGTTCTGGTTGAAGGAAAGTTGCATAATAATAAATTTCTCGATAAAGAAGGTAAGAATAAAATTGTAACAGAAGTTCATGCAGATGAAATTAATTTTATTACTTACAAAAAAAATGCTGAAGTAGATGAGATTAATCTAGTATCAGTTGAAAGCAATTAATGATTGTTTTCAGAAAGTTGAAAATCATGTACTATTGAATTACTAAATTTAGTAGTACATGTTTTTTAGCGTAGTCATAACGGCTTTCAATAGAGCAGAAATTTTAAAGCAGACTTTGGCGGCTTTTTTAAATCAATCTGTCGATGTGAAGGACTATGAAGTGATTGTGGTCGATGATGGAAGCAAAGATAATACGGGTAAAGTGGTTAAAGAGTTTCAGAAAAAATATAAAAATTTAAAGTATATTAAGCAAAAAAATCAGGGTCAGGGTGTGGCCAGAAACACTGGCATAAAAATGGCCAAAGGTAAGGTGGTTGTGATTGGTCAGGATGATATAGTTCCTACCTATGATTTTCTCTATGAACATCAAAAATTCCATTATCTTTATTCTGATGAAAATGCAGCTGTTTTAGGTTTTACAGCGTGGCATCCAGAACTGAAAGTAAATCGATTTATGAATTGGATGGTGAACGGGTCACTTATATTTGGCCTGTTTGGTGGGCATCAGTTTGCCTATGAAAAACTGCTTGGGAAGAAAACTGCTAACTATAATTTTTTCTACACCTCCAATATTTCACTGAAGACTTCTTTATTGAAAAAATATCCTTTTGACACCAGATTTTCTGGTTATGGTTGGGAAGATATTGAACTTGGTTATAGATTGGAAAAAGAAGTTGGTCTAAAAATTTATTATAATTCTTGGGCAGTTGGCTATCATCATCACTATATGGAGGATTCTTCCTTGAAATCCAGAATGGAATCAATTGGCAAATCAGCTTGGTTAATAGATGGTAAATATCCTGAGCTTAAAAAAGTTCCTGGTTTTACCAAGAAACTGATTTTGCAGACAATTAGTTTCACCCCGTTTATTTGGCTTGTGGCAGGTTTGAATATGATGACTAGAGGAAGGCTTTACGATGTTTATTATTATTTGCTTTCTAAAAAATATTTTTTAAGTGGAGTCGCGCAAGGAAAGAAATTGCTTAAAAGAGGCCTTTTAGGTTAAAATCAAGTTAACATAAAAGTAACTGAACTACGGTGTACAAAAATAAAAATTATTCTAGTTTATTTCGGCTTCTATCGCTGAGCTTATTAGTTATTTTTTCACTGACTATATTTTCTGGTTGTTTGAAAAAAGAGAAAACTGTTAAAAGCTCTGCAGCTAAACCAATTGAGCTTGTTTATTATAAATTATTTGATGATGAGGATGTAATTCGTCCGTTGATTCAGCAGTATCAAGGTCTACATCCAAATGTGGTAATTAAATATAAAAAGTTTACTAATCCGAGTGAATATAATCAGTTGATTCTCAATGAGTTGGCTGAAGGAGAGGGACCAGATATTTTTTCTGTTCCTAATTATTGGTTAAAACCGAATGCCAAGAAAATTTATCCTATGCCTGCTGAGGCATATGGACCAAAAGATTTTGAAAATACATTTGTGAACGTTGCTTATAATGATGCAGTTTTCACTGACCCAAAAGATGGCGTGGATAAGGTTTTTGGTTTACCAATGCAGGTAGATACTTTGGCTCTCTACTACAACAAAGATTTATATGAAGATAGGGTTCCGGCTCGTGGTAGACCTGCGGCTACCTGGGAAGAGTTCAAAGATGATGTTTTTAAATTAACTAAAGCTGATAACAGTTTTGAACGCTTTGAAGTTGCTGGTACTGCTATGGGTAGATTTGATAATGTGGCCAGATCTCTGGATATTCTTTACATGTTAATGCTTCAATACAAAATTCAATTTTATAATGATAAGTTGAATCAAGCGCAATTTACTAAACAAAATGCTATTAGTAGTTCTGGGAATAGTTATAACCCGGCTACTGAGGCGTTGAAGCTTTATACAAGTTTTGGTTTGGCCTCTCAAAAAAACTATTCCTGGAATGAATACATAGCCGACAGTAATTCTGACGTGAAAGAAATGGAAGCTTTTGCTAGAGGCAAAGTTGCTACAATTTTTGGCTACTCTTACCTCTATGATCAGATTAAGTCTGAAATTGAAAATTTGAAGCGCCAAAATGTTCAAACAATCAATCCTGATGTAATTAGAATTTCTCCAGTGCCTCAAGTAAATAACCCGGACATTTCTACCGAAAAACGCGATGCTTATGCTAATTACTTTGTAGAAACTGTTGGTAGAAATACTGAAAATCATGAGGCAGCTTGGGATTTCTTGTTATTTGTTACTTCTAAAGATAGCCTCGCTTACTACAACCAAAAAACCCATCGTCCTACTTCACGCAGGGATCTGATTGAAGATCAGAAAAAGGATGCGATTTTTGGAGTTTATGCTGAGCAAGTAGGTTACGCTGAGAGTTTGGATATATATGATTGGAATGCTTATGCTCAAATTTTTGGTAAAGCAATTACTGATGTAATTAATGTTACTACTTCAGTGAAAGATGCTTTGACCAAAGCAGAAAGTCAACTAAATGAAATACTTCCTGAAGGAGGTCTTTTGGCAGCGCCAGCAATAATTCCTGCTACTACTAAAACTACACAAAAATCTCCTGCTACTGATACTGCAACCAATAAAGATACGGCAAAGACAACTACTAATACTAGCGATAAGACTAATTAATGAAGTTTGATTTTGCTAAATTACCGGCTTTCTTCTTAAAAGTTTTTCTGTTTACCATTCCAATTGGACTACAGACATTGCTATATAAGGGTGAATTCTTTACTGGTCAGTTTAATTACTTCAGTAGTGCTTTTGGTTATTTGAGTGAACTATTTCTCATTTTAGCCGTGATTGCTGAAGGTGTTAAGTTGCTAATTATCAAAGAAACTAAAGATGTTTATGAATATGGACCTGCTGAATATGTTTGGTGGGGGATTTTTTTGTTAATTATCATAGCTAATTTAGTTAGTTGCATTTTTGCTTCTGATAAAGGATTGGCTCTGCTTAGTACTTTGAAATGGCTAGAGCTACTTGGCGTTATTTGGCTTTTAGCTAGAGGGACTTTGCCCAGAAAACAAATTTTAAAATGGTTATTCGCTGGTGCTTTTTTGCAAGTAATAATTGGGCTTGGGCAATATTTGAAACAGGGGGATTTAGGCTTAACTTTTTTAGGAGAGTCGAAATTGGGAGCAAGTTATTTAAATGTTGCTAAAGTTGATTTGGCAGGAGAGAAGGTTTTGAGAAGCTATGGAACTTTGCCTCATCCTAATCTATTTGGAGCTTATTTACTTTTTGTATTGATGCTACTTTTTCAATCACTAAATAGAAAAAAGGCGCTTAAGTATTTCCCTTTAATTATATTTTTTGCTGCAGGTATTTTGCTTAGTTTCTCCAGAACAGTTTGGATGGTAGGTTTTCTGTTTTGTTTATTTATTACTGTGGAGAGGGCTATTAAGTTTAGCTGGAAACAGTTAATTGTAGCTTTTTTGGCAGTATTTTTCTTGTTAGTTGTTTTTAGTTTAGATAGCGTTATTTTGGCCAGATTGATGGATTTATCTAAATTGGCATGGCAGGAAAGAATTTACTTTATTGAGGCAGCTTGGAATATTATTAAAACTCAGTGGTGGGGTGTAGGTGCGGGAAATTTTGTTTTGGAAATGGGAGAATTTACCACAGAGTATTTGGATCCATGGCTATATCAGCCAGTCCATAATTTTATTTTACTGGCTGCTGCAGAAAGTGGCATTTGGCTTGGAGCTCTTTGGGTATTACTGTTTGGGTGGAGTTTTGAACTATGTGGTTTGGCGATGAGAAGAATTATTAAATCTGAGAGATTCTTTTGGAAATCTCATATTGCCATGCTGCTATGTATTATTCTGCTGGGTATGACAGATCATTATTTCTATACAATCTGGCCTGGTCAAGCTATACTTGGAGTTTACTTTGGACTGATGCTATTTGATTTTGTGGAAAGAAAAAAAGCATTATAGATTTAGTCCATCAGCAGTGCTTTATTGCCGGCCAAAAATTCCCAAGCATTGAGAGGATTTTTGCCTTCTAATTGGAGTTTGGTGATTTTCAGAAGACCATTTTGACAGCCTAAGAAGATTTGGCCAGCGCTAATATTAAATGTTCCTGGTTCAGCGGAGAGGCTTAAAGTATCTATTTCTTCATTTGTAGCTGGAACGAGATCGAGTAGTTTAAGATTTTTGTTTTTAACATTAATATAAATTCCTGGCCAAATATAATAAGCTCGGAATTTATTATAAATCTGTTCAACGCTTTCGTTGATAGGCGAAACAAATCCGTCTTCTTTGGCAATTTTATGGCTGAAACTAATGTCTTTAGGTTCTTGAGCAGTAGCTAGTATTTCGACTTTAGTTATTCTGATCAAATCATCAGGTAAATGTTTTGCAGCTAGTAGGCTCAATTTTTCTCGCAGTGTTTGGCTATTGTCAGTGAAATCAATTTGTTGTTTGTATTGTGTGTAATATGGTCCTGCGTCCATTTCCAGAGTCATTTTCATGATAGATATGCCTGCTACTTTGTCGCCATTTAATAAGCTGCTTTCAATTGGTGACGCACCTCGATATTTGGGTAAAATAGATCCATGTACGTTAATAGGACAGATTTTTGGCAAATCGAGTACTTTTTGACTAAGAATTTGTCCGTAAGCTACCACGACCAGAAAATCTGGCTGCATGGCTTTGATAGATTCAATTAATTCGTTATCTTTATTGAGTTTTAAGGGTTGATAAACAGTTAATCCTAGCTCCATAGCGAGAGTTTTTACTGGAGGCGACGTTAATAGCTGTTTTCTACCTACTTTCTTGTCTTCTTGTGTAATTACAGCCAAAATTTTGAATCTTTGATCTTGGTGTAATGCTTTTAGAATAGGACAAGCGAAATCTGGTGTTCCCAGGAAGACTATTTTGATTTGTTCTAGCATTTAGCTCTTGTCAGATGTTAAAAAAGAGAATACAATTTCGTACTAAATTTAACCTCAATAGCATTTTGTTACAAGAACTATTTGTACAGGCAGGAAAGCTGATTAAGCAGTCAAACAAAGTGCTTTGTATTTCTCATCGCCGCCCAGACGGTGACACGCTAGGTGGATCTTGCGCGCTTTATCATGCCATGAAAGAACTTGGGAAAGAGGTAGATATGGCTTGTATTGACGATATTCCAGAAAGATATCACTTTTTGGCTGATATTAGAAAAAATATAAAGGAATTCAATTACCAGGATTACGATTTGATATTTGTTTCAGATGCTGGGGCAATGTACATGACTAGATATCATGAAGTTTATCCAGACATTTTTAGTGGGAAGGTACCTGTTATCAATATTGATCACCATTCTTCCAATGATAACTTTGGTACAGTTAACATTGTTGATATCAATAGCGCCTCTACGACAATTGTTATTTATAAGCTTTTGACTTTTTTGGGCGTAAAAATTTCTCCCAATGTAGCAACTGCTATACTTTGTGGGATCTACAACGATACTGGAAGTTTAATGCATTCAAATACTACTTTAGAGGTTTTTGAGGTAACTGGAAAAATGGTTGAACTAGGAGGTAAATATCAATTAGTAGCAAAAAATTTGTTTAAGACAACACCGATTCAAACTATGAAAGTTTGGGGCAAGGCGATGGAAAGAGCAACTATGAATGAAGATGGTGTGGTTGTATCAGTAGTAACTCAGAAAGATTTTGAAGAAGAAAATGCAACCAGTGACGCTCTATCTGGAGTGGTAGACTTTTTAAATTCTGTGCCGGGGTCAAAGTTCACAGTACTTTTGAATGAAGATGAACGTGGTAATGTTAAAGGTTCATTTAGAACCCGTCGTGATGATGTGGATTTGGCCGAGCTTGCTGGTAAGTTTGGAGGTGGAGGACACAAAAAAGCTGCTGGTTTTACCATGCCAGGACGTTTGCATCAAGAAACTCGTTGGAAAGTAAGTGGTGGAGCTATTGATAATTTGCTAGGTAATGAGTCCAAATCTTTGCCAAATAATACTGGTAAACCGCAAGAGCTTTTAAGCAATATTTTGCAAATACCGGAAGTGAAAGTAGAGGCTTAATTTCTATTTTGCCCTTATTTTGTTATAATCCCGGCGATAGTTTCTTTTTATTATTATGTTCAGAAAATTTGCTGCTTCATTACTAGTACTTTTGTTTGTGGCTTGGTCAATTCCTAATTTCTTTATTTACGCTTTTTCTAAGACTTATCTGGATACAAACTTTTATCAAAAGGATAAGTTTGTTGATGGTGTTTATACTTTTGCGGTAGATAAAACAGTCGCTTTGCTCAGAGAAGATAGCGATTTATTTGAAGGTTATTTTGACAGTAACGAACTTCGTGAACAGATAAAAAAAGTCCTAACCAGACAGATCTTTGTAAATACAATTTCTGATTTTGCTAAACAAATTGATGCTTATAAATTGGATCAATCTAAGCAACTTGTTTTGTCGCTTCGCCAATTCCGGGAAAATCTGATGACTGTGTCGCATAATCTTACATATTTAATTTATCAGAATTTACCAACTTGTTCTGATAGCGATTTGGCTAAAGCTCTTAGGAATAATTCAGTGCCAGAATGTGTTCCACCGAATGCTCCATATGACCAAGTAGTTAAACCAATTAATGATAGTTTTGAGGCAAGTATTTATAATGAAATTCCAGAAGAACTCAGTAATTTTGACAAAGCTGTGCCACTTGATTTACTGGTGAACGTTGAAAAATACCGAAATGCTTCTTTCCTGATTCTAGTAGTAATTATGGCTTTAATAGTAGTGGTCGTTTATGGAAAAACATCAACTATTTTGGCTTATCTTTCCTCAGGATTTATCCTCGGTGGAGGTATTGGTTACTTATTTGCTATGGGTATTTTGCAGATATTAAATTCTTCCAGCGTAAAGTTTAGTGATGATGATGTGAAAAAATTTGTGGAATTTCTATTTACTTTTGTGACTTCAGAGGTTCAAAAATTAGCTTTAATTTTCGTGGTTGTAGGTATAGCATTGCTATTGATGAGAATGGTTTTCAAAAGAACTGTGGAAGTAGAAAAATTGCAAAACTAAAAAATAAATGGCCCATCAGAGATACATTTTGATACTGGGAATTGCGGCTTTAATCAGCTGGCTGGCCTTCTATCTGGTTATAAATAAATTAGATCCATTCGCATCTACTGGTTTGGCCTTAGCACTTTTCTTTGTCAGTCTTTTCTTTGCTTTAACTAGTACCTTTTCAGTAATAGGTTTTTATATCAGAGTTTGGGTAAATAAAAATGAAATCTATTACGATCATATTAATGTTTCCTTGAGACAAGCAATTTTGCTAACTCTAATTACGCTTGGCTGTCTATTATTTCAACTACTAAGTGTTTTAACTTGGTGGTCAGGACTTTTGCTAATCGCTGCTGTTACAATGATTGAATTTTATCTGGTGGCAAAAGATTAATTTTAGAAATTTGGACATGGAAATGCCCCCTTTCCTACTTTTTTCGGTTGGGGGGCTGTCTCCTTGTTTTGTCTCAGGTCTGTCTCACGACAGTCCTTTCACTTCGTCACGGCGTCGACGGGTTGTAGCCCACCGGCGGTGGCTCGCTCGAGCCCTTCTTTGCATCGCCCGCGATGCGGGCGGCGGTCTCGGCCTTGAGGTCTTCGCGCGTGGCATACTTCCGCCAATCCTGCACGACGCCCTTGTGGTCGCCGACGCTGCACTTCTTGCGCAGTCCGGAGTACCAGGACGGAGCGCCCGGTTTGTTGGCGAAGGAGCAGATACCGCGGACGTGGTTGTCCGAGGAGTCGTCGATGTAGACGATCTCGGGCTTATACAGCTCGTAGGAGACCTCGTGTCCATTCTCCCACGCGACCACGGTCATGATCTCGCGTCCGAAAACGTCGGAGATCCGATCGTGCCGGTCGACGGGGTTACCGTCCGGCGCGATGTTCTTCGACGAGTCGACGTAACCGAAGTTTCGGTCCCCCTTCGAGATCACGGTGAACGGCCCGTTGGGGGGGGCGTACTTGTCCCGATCGATGGCCTTCCAGGCCTGGCCCTCGTTGATGCAGAGGCGGCCGATGAGGATGCGATCGCTGCCGAGCGGCGTGCCCATGAAATGGGCTTGAAGCCGGAGGCGGCCGATGACCTTGCAGGGGCTCCCGCTCATTGAGGAGATATCCTCGTAGGTGAGGGGGCCGCCTCCCTTGGGGAGGGCGGGTGGCTCTGCGCTGCCACTGGCTGCGGGGCCGGGGCGGGGCGGAGGCTGCGGGACGGGACTGGTAGCACCGCTCGGAGGATTGTTTGAGTTGCTGGCGTTGAACGCGGGTTTATCACTTCCGCATCCGACGGTGAACAGGGAGGACACAACGACGAAGATGGAGAAGAGGATGGAGAAGAGGGTCTTTTTCATGACGGTAGCTCCGGGTAGAGTGTTGTTTCCTCCAGATCGCCGGAGGGCGCGGGAAAACTTTTCTGACGAGCATTCCACTGCCCGCCAGAAGGACTTGTAGTCACTTCTAGGGGGTGGTCGAGTGCTCGCAGGACTTGAAGTCCAGTATGGAAAACCGCCCTGTCCAGGGGCGGAAATCCGCACCTTTTTTCTTGGGACATGACGGCCTCCTTTCAATGAGCCGTATGCGTACTAGTGATAGACAAAACAAAGAGAGTAACTGCCTGCGTAACAGGCTGAAACAACTCTTTGTCCAGCCGATCAATTCGTAGGCAATTTACTCTTTGCTTATCTGCTAATTTTCAAGGTTCATTAGAGTTGAGATGGTACTTTATCAACAAGTTGCTGTTTTGTCAATAAAATGTAGACTATTTTCATATATCGCAGCCAATTCATTGATTTTAATCTATGGAAAGCTGAAAGATTACTAAAATTAGCCGGTTTAGGCTTGCTAAAGAGGCTATTTAACAGTCTAATGAGTTTTTTTAGAGTTCTGGATAACTGGCAGAATTGATGATTCTTGGCTTGGGCCAGAGCGAAACTGCGGCTTTGCCTTCGATTTGTTCAACAGTAATGTAAGGTGTTATTCCCTGTGTTTCACAGCCAGGGCCATATCCTTCTTTAAAACATAATCTGGAGTCAGAACTATGCTGTCTATTATCCCCAAAAACTACATAATGGTCAACTGGGACTTTGAATTCTTCAATACCACCTAATGGGAAGGTTTTTCCCTGATTCTGTTCACTTAAATATGGTTCATCAAGTTTAACTCCATTGGGATGTACAGAATTGAGAATATAAACGTATCCATCGATTAGTTTAACAGTTTCACCTGGCAAACCAATTACTCTCTTAATATAGAATTCGCCATTATTTTGTGGTGGACGGAAAACAATAATGTCACCACGTTCTGGCGTACCTACAGTCCAGAATGGCAATTTTAGGTAAGAGCTTTTATTGATAATCAAATAATCGCCATTGCCTTCATGACATTGTTCATCCCAGTAATTGAGGGTGTTGCACATAGAAATTCCTGAAACCTGGAAAGGTGACATGATAAAAGTTCTGATTAAAAGCACTAAGACCAGTACAACGAAAATATTCGCTACTAAATCGGCCGCAATCAGTAAGTTACGTTTAGTTTTTTCGTCGAACTTGGAATTTTCTAACTTCTTTTCTAATTGATTGAGTAAATAACCTTTTTTTTCTTTCGAACTCATTGTTTTGTGGTGATAAAATTGTCGCTGAAGCCATCTAACTTTAGCTTTACTCTTGAGGAAAGACAAGTGTAGAATGGTTTTAGGCTTAGCAAAAATAAAAAAATATGTCTGACTTAAGCAATTTTAGAGAAAAACTGACTTATTATCTTTTTGGCCCCAATCTTGAAGAAGGAGAAAAAATTCTGTTTGTAAGCCATCGCCATCCTTTTGTATTGTTGAAATCCAGTATAAAGATTTCTTTTTTGCATTTCTTTTTACCTGTATTTCTTTGGTACGTTTTTCCTGAAATCTGGTTTGTCTTTTTAGTTTGGTTGATATACGGCGGTATAGCTTTTACTAAAATGATGTTTGATTGGTACTTTGACGCTTTAGTTATTACGGATAAATGTTTACTGAGCGTAACTTGGAATGGGCCTTTTGATAGAAATTCAACGAGACAAGATTACTCCATGGTAGAGGGTACTAGTTATAATTTTAAAGGTATTTGGCAAACGATCTTTAACTTTGGTACTATCACTGTTAATAGACAGGGTGGTGGCATAGGTATGGAACTTAAAGATGCGATAAATCCTACTAAGGTAGAAAGTATGATTCTCGGCTATCAGGAAAAGTATCTAGACAATAAAAATATGGATGATGTGAAGGCTATAAAGAGTTTACTTAGTGAGATGATTAAAAAACACAGTAAGGAAATGAAAGAAATTGAAGTGGATATACAATGACAACCTTGATTTATATTCTGGTCGGTTTGGTTATCTTGTACGCAGTTTTTCTATTTGTTACAAAAAAATATTTAAGAAAAAGATGGTCGGGACAAGATAGGTCTTTTTTCGAGATAAATTGGCAGAAAATACTTAACGAAAAAGACGATAAACATAAAATTATGGATGCTGATAAACTCCTTGACGCGATGCTTAAAAAGAAAGGTTTGTCGGGAAGTTTAGGGGATAAACTTAAACACAATGCCAAGTTATTCAACGATTTAAATGGCTTATGGGAGGCTCATCGACTTAGAAATAAATTGGCTCATGAAATTGATTTTAATTTAAAACCAGCTCAAGCTGCTCAAGCAATGAAGGGTTTTAAAAAAGCTTTTAGGGATTTAGATTTAATTTGATGCCTAAAATTTACGCAATACTGGGAGTTGCTCGCGATGCTAAGTTGGAAGCGTTAGCTAATGTTAAGGATATAGCTATTTTTGATTTTCAAACTGAGTTGGATAAATTGCTTGAAGTAGGACAAGAAGGTTGTCGACAAATTGGTAATTATTTTGGTGAAGAATATTTAAAAAAAGACGGTTCTTTGCGCGCTAAGAAATTATGGAAATTTGTAATGAGCGACTTTCATAAATTAAGGATTTTTTATCATGTGGTAGAGCCAATCTTGTTAAATCAATTACAAAATTTGAAAGATTCTACGACTTATGAAAAAATTATTGTTTTAATGCCCGGTTTGTTAAATACTACAATTTTGAATAAATTAGATCTTGTGTTTTATCTGGATTTGCCGATTGTTGGGCCTGAGTCGGACATAGTTAGTCGTGCTTTTCTAAAGCCAAAAGAAGTTACTAATGTGGTCAAGTCAATCGCTACACTTAAAGAACAGGTTGAGAGTTGGTAAGAGATGCTTTATATATTGTCTATAAATAAAATAAGCTTATGGAATTAGAGGCTATTATTGGATTGGAAATTCATGCGCAGATTTCTTCTAAAACTAAAATTTTTAGTGGTAGCAGCGCCGATTATTTTGGCAAAGAGCCGAATTTAAATATAGATCCAATTTGTATGGGCATGCCGGGTCAACTTCCAGTACTCAATGAAGAGGCTTTGAAAAAAGGTATTAAAGCGGCTTTAGCTTTAAACTGTAGGGTAAATACCTATTCTCACTTTGACCGTAAGAATTATTTTTACCCAGATTTACCTAAAGGCTATCAGATCTCACAGTTTGAATTCCCTTTGAGTGAGCATGGTTTTTTGGAAATTGATATGAATGGAGCAAAGAAGCGTATTGGTATCACTAGACTTCATTTGGAGGAAGATGCTGGTAAATTAACACATTTCCAGGGTGGTACTTTAATTGATTATAATAGAGCGGGTGTAGGGTTAATGGAAATAGTCAGTGAGCCAGACCTCAGAACTGCAGAAGAATCCGTCGCTTACGCTAGGTTGATTCAGAAGATTTTACGTTATACAGACGCTAGCGACGCCGATATGGAAAAGGGCATGATGCGTTTCGATGCCAGCGTGTCACTTCGTCCTGTTGGTGAATCTAAGCTTTATCCTAGAGCAGAAATTAAAAATTTAAACTCTTTTAGATCCCTAGAAACTGCTATTAAGTTTGAAATTGAAAGACAGAAAAAACTTTGGGCTGATGATAAAATTCCCGCACAAAATATTACTGTTGGTTATGATGACACCAATGGTACTACATATTTTATGAGACTGAAGGAAGGATCAGATGATTATCGTTATTTTCCTGAACCAGATTTGCCACCGATTATTTTGGATGAAAAATATTTAGAGGAGGTTAAATCACAATTACCAGAACTTCCAGACGCTAAATATATTAGATATTTGAGTGAATTTGGTATGTCTGAAGCGGAAGCGCTTTTCTTGGTAGAAGATAGAGATTTGGCTTTCTACTTTGATAAAGTGGCTAATCTTTCTAAAGATGCTAAAAAAACCGCCAGTTTTGTTTTAAGTATTTTGGTTGGTAGGCTTAAAAAAGAAGATTTAAGTTTAGCTGATTGTAAAATTACACCTGAACATTTGGCAGATTTAATTAATCTAGTTAATTCTGGATCTTTGTCTATGAATCTGGCTAAAGGTGAAGTATTTGAAGAAATGTTTGTTTTAGGTATTGAGGCCAAAGCCATAGTCGCAGCCAAAGGTTTACAAGCAATTAGTAGTCCGGAAGAATTAGAGAAAATCTGTAAGCAAATTCTTGTTGATAACCAAAAATCTGTACAGGATTATTTGAGTGGAAAAGAAAATGCTTTCAAGGCTTTGATGGGACAAGTTATGAAAGCGACTAAAGGTCAGGCGAATCCTGAGCTGGCTACAGAAATATTGCAAAAAGTTCTCAAGTCATAAATAGGTTTTGTGGCTTGACCAAAAGCTTTTTTTGTAATACAAAGATGATAGTTAGTAAATAAAAACAAAACATGACTTCATTGGACTTTCTATATATTGCTTTGGGCGCCGGTTTTTTGATTGTTTCAATATTCTTAGCCGCGTTACTACTAAATTTGATTGTGACTTTAAAAGATGTAAATAAGATTACTGAGAATGTTAGAAGTATTTCAGATAAGCTCAAAGAAAGTGTGTTTGAGCCCTTGAAGACATTATCTGAGCTTACAGCTGGTTTTGGTGTAATTCATGAGTTAATTGAAAAGATTAGAGCTAGATATGAGGCTGCTGAAGATGTTGAAATGCCAGTTCCAAAGAAATCAGCTAAAGATAAAAAATCTGACCATGGTTTCTCTGTGAAGAAATTGGGCAGATAGTCTATTGATTTTTTGGAGGATTAGTTTATAACTATATCTTCCAAAATATGAATAATTACAGTAAAAATTGGGATTTGGTTTTACAGGCTTCCTTCGTGGTTGCTTTGCTTTTTGTTGGAATGTTATTGTATTTTACCCGAATTGTTCCGGGCAAGGCTGATGATGGTCAAACTCTTCCGGATAAGCCAAAGGAATATAATTACTTTGAATTTGTGCAGTATGAAGATCAGCTAAAATCCAAGATTAAGTCTTTGCAGGTGGATTATGGTAACTCCATACAAAATTATCAAAGCGCATTACTCAAATTACAGCAAAGTGACTTAAACGAATTAGAATTAAGAGAAAAGATTATTTCTTTAAAGAATATTTACAGCCAAGATTTTTTTGATAAGAAAATTGAATTACTTGATTTGGCTCAGCAACAATTAAAGGATTTAGAGACCCTTAAATGTCAAAAATTCTGTACTTATGAGGATTTGCCATCTTCGCAACAATAACTCTATAGGGGAAAACTAATGTCGCATTGATGATGCGGCCTATTCTCTTCGGTTGTTGATAAACTCTAAATAGCCATTCCAGGCCTATTTTACGCATCCATTCTGGCGCTCTTGGTAAAATGCCAGCTATGAAATCAAGACTGCCTCCTATCCCAATGGCCAGCTTAATATGCTTGAAATTAGGTAGATTTTCCTTAATCCAGTTTTCCTGATGAGGTGCTCCGAAACCTACAAAAAGTATTTCTGCTTTAGAGTTATTTATTTCTTCAATTGCTTCTGGATCTGCTGGCGTAGTGTCTAATGAATAAATACCTTTAGATTTTGGATGTTTTTTTAGTAATATCTTACTAGCATGTCCTGCAGTATTTGAATTTAAACCATGTTTGTTCCCAAGTAAAAAAACTGCATGATTGCTGCTAAATTGATCAATAATTTGAAGCATTAGATCAGATCCATGTATTGGTTGATTAAATGGCTTGTTGATGGATCTATTTCTAAAAATAAAACTGATTAGAGAAATTGGTCCTAAAATGGCTAATAAAATTGGATTAGAAAATTTATTAGTAGATTTTAAATAACGGTGTGCCCAGATAATTCCGTTGCCATCAGGAATATTTAAATCTGTAGATAATAATGTTTGATGAAAATGCTGATTTTTTCTGGCAGAGAGTAGCATTTCTGGATTAGGAGTAGCGATGAATAATGCTTTTTTTGATTTAGTCAGATGATGGCAAATTAATTCGATAACCTTGTTTTGATTCAAGGTAGTAAATGGTATATCTAAAATTTTAATATCGGAATTACTCATGATTGCTAATTTTGGCTACGATACAGTAATTGAACGATTTTAAAAAAGGAAGTTTCTGGCCCTTTTTAGTTGAAAATGACTCTAGGATGGTGAATCCAGCTTTTTTCAAAAGTTGATTTAATTCTGCTGGAGTAAAGTTGTGATAATATCGATTGGCTAACTGTTTACCTTGTCCATTTTTCCAGGGTATTTGTAAGTCATTCGGAGCATAATTGCCCAAAGTGAAAATTGAACGAAGCCAGGCTTTGATGTTTTGCCAAAAATATTTTTTTTGCCAGAGATTCCAAACTGTGAGAATTAGTACGCCA
>CAUJDC010000030.1 GCA_963169815.1 Patescibacteria group bacterium
ATCACCAACGACTTTGACTGGCATGGACAGAATACTGATATACTATTTGAAATGACTGCAAAATACGGTTTACCTTATTTTCAAAACTTCCTTAATTCTGATCTAAAGCCTCATCACATCAGATCGATGTGTTGTCGTTTACAACTGGATTTGAATGAACTATTAAAAAGAGGAAATGGGCTTTTTGGATCAGCTGAAATGACTGGTAGTGTTGGGGTAGTGACTATTAATGCTGCGCGATTAGGGTACGTCTATAAAGGCGACAAAAAAGCATTTTTGAAGAAATTAGAGGAACTGATGGAATTGGCCAAAATATCTTTGGAATTAAAAAGAAAAGAAATAGAAAAATGGTTAGAAAGAGGGTTGTATCCTTATACAAAGCGTTATTTAGGTCACTTTAATAACCACTTTTCAACTATTGGAATAAATGGGATGAATGAAGCTATTAAAAATTTCACTAACAGAGCTGAAGATATTACGACCCAACTTGGCGGTGATTTTGCAGAAGAAGTATTGTTGTTTATGAGACAAAAACTCGTTCAATATCAGGAAGAAACTGGCAATATGTATAACCTGGAGGCGACTCCCGCTGAAGGAGTAACCTGGAGATTTGCTAAAGAAGATAAAAAACGTTTCAATGACATTATTCAGGCAGGTACTGAAGAGTTTCCATATTATACTAATTCGACACAATTGCCAGTTGAGTATACTGACGACGCATTTGAGGCATTGCAAAATCAGGATAGATTTCAAACCAAATATACAGGAGGAACAGTACTTCACCTTTATCTTGGTGAGAGAGTTAGTAATGCTGAAGCCTGCCGACAGCTTGTCAAAAAAGCCCTAGGTAACTTTCGTTTACCTTACATAACAATTTCGCCTACTTTTTCCATCTGTCCAAAGCACGGCTATTTGGCGGGCGAACATGATTTTTGTCCAACTTGTGACCAAGAAATCGGCTATACAGGAAATGCCAAGGATCAGCAGATACGCGAAAAGCATACTTCAAAAACCAAAAAAATATTAGTTAACCAATAAAAAACATGACAAATACATTAGAAAGAACCAAGTGTGAAATATGGACTAGAGTGATGGGTTACCATCGTCCCGTCAGCCAATACAATCTGGGCAAAAAATCTGAGTTTTATTCCAGGATTTATTTTAAGTCTATCAGTGAAGATAATTTAGATTTCATTAAAAAATATGGAAGTGGAGTGAATAATGAACTTGCGAAACCTAAACTACTTTTATTTACCACCAATACTTGTCCTAAATGCCCAGCAGTAAAAAACTGGCTTTCAGCAAATAATGTGGAATATTTCGCAGTAGACAATACCATGCTCAATTTCTGGGAATTAACTAAAAAGTATGACATTCAAAGTGTCCCTACTTTGGTCGCATTAGACAACGATGGACAAGTGTCTTGGAAAGTACATGAGATTTCTCAAATTCAACAACAACTAGTTTATCAATGCTAATAACTGCTTTTGATAAATTCACAACACTAGACTATCCAAATCATTTAGCTTGCATCATATTCACAGGTGGCTGCAATTTACGTTGCAGCTACTGTCATAATGCAGAAATGGTGTTGCCCAAAATGCTTAGTAAAATTGATTATACAATTCCATTTGAAACAGTTTTAAACTTTCTAGAATCACGGATTGGAATGCTGGATGGCGTAGTAATCTGTGGAGGGGAGCCTACCGTTCAGTATGATTTGCCAGACCGAATTGATGATATAAAAGCGCTCGGCTTTAAAGTAAAATTGGATACAAACGGCACAAATCCAAGCATGTTAGCCAAACTATTGGAGAAAAACTGTTTGGACTATGTAGCGATGGATTTAAAAGATTCATTTCCGTATCGCAAGCAATTGGTGGGAGTTAATGTTGATCAAGAAAAGATCAAGAAAAGTATAGATTTGGTTAAAAACTCTGGCATTGACTATGAATTCAGGAGCACAATACTGCCTGCATTTCATACCCTGGAAACTTTAAAGAAAATGGGGGAGATCATCAAAGGCGCAAAGAAATGGTCATTGCAAAGATTTAGAAATAAAAAAACACTCGATGAAATTTTTGGTGGAATGGGAGAGTTCAAAGGTAGTGAAATGGACTTTTTAAGAAGTCAGCTGGGAGAGTATGCAGAAGTGATTGAGGTGCGCTAAATTTGTGCTATGCTACAGTCATACTTTCCTAAAAATTATGACTGTAGCTTTAAAAGATTTTGATACTGTTGCGAAGCCTGACTGGTGTCCTGGCTGTGGTGATTTTGGTATTCAGGTAGCTATAAAACAGGCTTTGACCAACTTGCAGATTGAGCCACATAATGTAGCCTTTGTAACCGATATTGGTTGTAGCGGGAAAATTGCTCACTGGGTAAATACTTATGGTTTACATAGTTTGCATGGACGCGCCGTGGCCTGTGGAACTGGCGTGAAATTCGCTAATCGTGATTTGACTGTGGTGATTGATGCCGGTGATGGAGGAGGATATGGGATTGGGATGGGTCACTTTGTGCATGCTGTTCGCCGTAATGTCGATGTAACTTTTATGGTGCATAACAATATGGTGTATGGACTTACTAAGGGGCAAATGACACCTACTTCCTGTAAAGGGTATAAATCTCCTTCTTCACCTTTCGGGGCAATTGAGGAACCAGTAAATCCATTGGCTTTGGCGCTGAGTTTGGGCTGTACATTCGTGGCTAGAGGATCAGCTGGAGACGCGGTGCATTTAACCAAGATTTTGGAAGCCGCGGTAAAACATAAAGGCTTTGCTTTGGTAGACATTTTTCAGCCATGCGTTACCTTCAACAAGATTCAGACTTATGCTTACTTCTTGAAGAACACTTATAATCTAGATAAGGAAGAAGATTATGACCGCTCTAACTGGAAAGCTGCTATGGATAAAGCTATGCAAAGTGACAAATTTCCTGTGGGAATTTTGTACCAGGTTGAACATCCGACCTATGAAGACCAAGATCCAGGTCGAGCTGAACTGGCGGCGGTAAATTTACCGATAGAAAATATCGACATTGGGCCGTTGATGCAGAAGTATTATTAAGGCTTTTTGTGCTTTCTTTTGGAGGACTTCCCTAATTCTAAATTACGCGCAACCTTGGAAGTCATGCCAAGAGTTCTTGAATCTAACCAGTATGGTTCACTTCTATATTGGCTTGCCACCCGTTTGGCTACACCCTCATTGAAAAATGTTGAATTTGTATCCGCATGAAGTGGAAAATCAGCTTTAAACTTCGCGATAAGTTCATCTACTACATTATAACAGTGGTTTACAAGGCCTACCTCGTGCAGGTAATCTCCTTCGAATAGAATGTCTCCATCTACATTTTTTGGATTATTGAGTTGTTTCAAAACATTATCCCAAAGTTCTTCCGCTTTATCGGCATGGGCACAATCTAAAATATCTCTAAGTTCAGTAATCTGGTCAGCAGTATCATCATCCAATTGCTCATTTCTTTTGAATTTTCTGACTTTTTCAACACGTGGACTATCTTCAGAGTCAGAGAAATGCCAATTAAAAATACTTTTACTCATAGCATTTACATCGTTGGCCAAGAAAGCCAAATCGAATGCGGCACTAGCAGCTTTCACATGGACATAAGAATGCAATGAAACTTCCCCATCTCGATACAAATAGTGAATAGCATACTTTACTTTCTCTGATATAGAAGCGTCACCACCCATTGAGTCTATCCAGAGTCCGGCTTTCAGTTTGCCTTCTGTAACGACTTCCAATAAACGCCTATTCATTACTCTTGTTTCCAACATTAATCTGGCAAATGCGCCAGCAAATTCCAACCTTTTTTTAAGCTCTCTACGTTCTAAATCAGTAGGTTTTTTGACAATGGATAATGTGCGAATTTCTTCTAATGTTGCTAAATATTCTAATAACAAAGGCCCAGGTATATTTCTTTCGCCTGTTTTTTCGTCGATGATACTGACTATCAAAGGATCTTCAGCATAGATCTCGCGATCAGCAGTGATTATCAGCTCTCCGTCGAATTTTTCTGGACTATTATTCATAAATGACTTTTTATAAGCCCTAATTTAATCATTTATTTGTTATTTTGTCAACCGCTCCAAGTCCTAAGGAGTCTTGATTTTTATTTAGATTTGGAGGAAATTTTCTTCGCACTTTTCGTGATTAGTAATTTAAAATTCAAATTATATGAAAGTAGATGCAATTGTAGTGGATTTGGGTCAGGGTAATAATGGCAAATTTGGCCCTAACGATCACGTTAAAGGTATTTATGATAAATTTGTAACTGAGGTTGCTAATGATAAATATATTCGCAAACCATCTGGTGGTTCTTGTTGTGTGGATGGTAGAAATAGACATGATGGACTGACTGGAGATGGCGTTCACTGCGCTATGCAGATTCCAGGAAGTGAGGTATTGACTAATACTGCTGGTGATATGATGGATTCTACTTTGGAAAGCCCTGTTTTGAGCCAAAGAGTAATTGCTAATACCAAAGAAGTGGTGGAAGACGGACGTGTTCCTGAATTGCATGGTGATGATCACAAACATGAAGATGGTTGTGCGGCTAATTTTCAAATGAGAGCGACTTTACAATATGCTTTTAAAAACATCGATTCTGTCGCAGAGAAAGTGATGACTATTTGTGGAGCACTCGGACTTGATGCCAAGGGAATAACTATGGAAGCTGTGAAGAAGGCCATTGAAATCGGGGGACAGAGAGCTTTAAGTGATGCTGTTTGGGACATAGATTGCAAGAAAGTGGTAGAATTGGCAGTAGAAAATGGAGCCAAATATGTTGAACTTGAGGGTGAACATCTTGAACAGGCTGCTGTAGCTACTCTGGAGCCAGGTGAGACTTTTGATTCACAGTTATTTGCTCAAGACCATTTGCATGAAGGACATAGAGAAGAGTTGTTTGGTATTTCTGCTGGAGAATATATGGTTAAAACAATGGAAAGTGCTGCCAAAAGAGGAAAATCAGAGCAGGAAAGCGTTCTCAAGGTAATGCGTGGTATTATTTATACTGTTGGCCTGAGTAAGCAAATTGGCAGTGCTGATTTGAAAATTATCGCTTTAAAACATTCCGTCTAGGTTTTGATGAAAGAAATGTGACTTTTAGAAAATTTTATGTTATGAACATAGAAAAATAAAAGTCATGTCCCATGTCCAAAACAAAATACCTGATAACACTGTTTTTAGCCACTTTGATGGCCCCCTTGGCTATGGCCGCCGTGCCAACAGGTACAATCAGTAACCTTAGCATTAGTCCACTGAACTGGAATAGAAACAATGGCAATCTAAATATTAATTTGGATACAACTTATTCAGGAACCAGTTCAGCTCAACTTAAATTAAGTGTTTATAAATATGGTGTTGGTGATCAGATTGTTATTTATAATGGACCCGCCAACAATCATAACTCGATTTCATTTACTGGAGTGATTCCATCTAGCGGAGAAAAACTGGGATACGGTGACTATTTTTTGTTGGCGGAACTGGTTGACCCTGTTAGCGGAAACTTAGCAGCAGAACTGAAAGATAGTAAAATTATAGTAACTGGTACTCCCAGTGTTACAGCATTTACTTTATCCAAAACAAGTTATGACAGTTCGGTTAACGGGAATTTGACAGTGAATTTTAATGCTGACACTGGTGGTTTAGACTTGGCAGGTGCGGTAATTGTTTATGACAAAACTAAAACCCAGACTCTCTGGTATCAGTCTGTGGATAAGGTCAAAAGTAGCAACACGGTTACCTGGTCTGGCACCGATTCTAATGGACAAAAACTGACTGCGGGTGACTATAAAGTAGTGGTAAAACTGTTTAAACCCAAAAGCTTGATTGACTCCTATGACGAAAAATCCTTAGACCTAAAAGTGACTTCGACACAAACGGTTACTACGCCACCTTCTATACTTACTCCTATCAATCCGACCGCCAATCCTGGCAGCTCTACATCTGGCAGCCAAAGTACTTCCAACTCTAGCAACACTTCTAACTCTACTAGCAGTTCTGATCCTGCTAAAAGCCAAAGTACAAACAAAGTATTGTTACCAAGTCCTGACATTTTGACTTGTAAAGCTAGAGCAAACAAACTGTATTTTGAAAATGACGCCCCAGCTTATGACTGGATGGGCGTGGACTGTTTATTAAATTTGCAGGCAAAAATCAAGGTTGGGATTTATAATAAAAACTATGATGTTAAAGCTGCTGATAATTCAGGTAATCTGATTAGAACAATCCAGAATGGTCAGTTGTATACTGCTGGCAAGCTCTACTTTAGCTGGAATGGTTATGATGACTATGATCAAGGTGTAGCATTGGACGACTATGTATTTGTGGTGGAAGCCAAACCGGGAGAAAATTATACATCAGATATTTCTTTGCAGAAATTTACAGTAATAAATGTATCAGAAAAAGTTGATGCAACCGACACCAATGCTTTGACTCCTGCAAGTGATGCAAGTAGTGCGGAAGAAAGCGCATCGGCGGAAAATGTAGACAATTTGAGAGGCGCAGCGCCAGAAACTTCACAACCAAGTGTCATTGAAAATGTGGCCAATGCAATATTTGGAGACAAATCTGCTTCAGCAGAAGTTAGTGCAAATAGAGAGGTTAGTAAATGTCCTGGTGTTTATTATCCTACTGATATTGAAAAGAGTACTTACAAAGATACCATTAAAGCCGCTTATGACAGATGTTTGGTGAGAGGTTATGAAGATGGAACATTTAAGCCTGAACAAAGTTTGAGTAGAGCTGAGGCAGCAAAAATTATTGTACTCGGCACAGGGAACATAGCTAAGGTGGGTTGTTATGATGCTGATTGTGGAAGCCCATTTGCTGATCTGGATATGTGGCAAGGGCCCTGGATTCGGTCAGCTTATGATTTGAAAATGGTAGCAGGAGTAGGTATGAATAAATTTGCTCCAAATAGACAAATCACCCGTGCTGAAGCAGTTGCTTTGATTACCAAGAGTTTCAAGATTTTACCTTATCAAGGTTGTTATACGTCAAATTGTGGAGCAGGCCATCCAAATGATTTCTTTAAGGATATTATTCATGATTGGCAGGGACAATATTTGCGGGCGGCTTGGGACAAGAAGTTAATTACAACTATTGAACCAGGTAAATTTTATCCTGATGTCCCAGTGAGCAGAGGAGTATTTCTGGATTGGGCTATGAAACTTGTGAAATAATTTTCTGAGCGATAGCTCGAAGCTTCTCGTTGGACTCATGCTCAGCGATTTGTTTAATGACAGACAGGAATTTGTCTGCATATTTTTGCGGATCTTTTTTGATAGCATTGTGGGCGGCGTTCAAGGCATTTTTGATTAAGCCTTCACGCTTTGGACGCATCAACGGCGAGCCCGCGAAGCGGGCGAGGTAATCTGTGGAGTCGCGCAAGTAAAGTATTTCCAGAAGGGGGATGCTGTTACCAGCAATGCGTACGGATTTGAGAGGTTCGAGGGTGAGGGGTTTGGCGAAGGCTTTGTTGTATGGGCAGACTTCTTGGCAGATGTCACAGCCCATGATCAGGTTTTTGGTTGCTTGGGAGAATTCGTCAGGAATTGCTTCTTTGGTTTCGATGGTCATATAACTGATACAGCGGCGGGCGTCCATGCGACCTGGAGATATTAGTGCTTGAGTTGGGCAGGCGTCGAGACAGCGCGTGCAGTTTCCGCAGGTGCCGGAAGTAGGTGAGTCAGCTGGAAGATCCAAAGTAGTGAGGATTTCTCCGAGAAGAAAAAAAGAGCCGAGTTGAGGAGAAATGAGTGTGGTGTTTTTTCCGTAGAAACCGAGACCGGCTTTTTCAGCATAGGCTTTTTCCATCAGGGGAGCTGAGTCCACACAAAGTCGATGTTGATGATTTGGCCAATTGGTATCGAGAAATTTTTGTAATTGTTTAAGAAGTTTTTTGAGAACTTTGTGATAGTCGCGACCATAAGCATAGCGGGCAATGCGACCTTCGTCTGCCTCGATTGGATCTTGCTCACGATAATAATTTACAGCGATAGCAATGACGGATTTGGCACCTGGCAAAACATAGTTGGGATCGGTGCGACGATTAATATCTTCGAGATATTTCATCTCGCCTTGCAGACCAGCGTTGATAAATTCCTGTAATTTTTTTTTGGCATCATGGAGAATTTCGGCACGACAAAAGCCGATCAAACTTATGCCTAGTTCCGTGGTGGCATAAGTTTTAATTTGTTCGGCAATTTGAAGTGAATTTGAAAACAAGTTTATTGGACAGTCAGAGCTACGCGATCATTGGAATTGTACTGATTCATGATAGTACAAGTCATCATAGTAGAAAGTTTGAAGGTCTTGGTTTCACGTGGAGCGATGTTGATGGTAGCACCAAGATCTGGACAAGGTTTTTCGCCATCAGTTGTAGTGTAGAGGAAGAGATCTTTCTCACTGCCATTATTGATATTTAAATCCATTCCTATTGGAGAATTGACTTCTGTTGGAGACATGCCGGTTGGCCCCATAACAATATTAAAACCACTGCCAACTTGTTTCTTGGCAGTAGTACCTGGCTGGGCCGGATCTTCGATCGAGATACTAACCGCGGCACTGGAAGATGCTTTTTCTGATTTATCCAAATCATCGGAAGATTGACGCAGTGGAGTATTTGACTGGCAAGCCAGAAGTAACAAGCTGGAGATAATAATTAATGGAGCAGTTTTTTTCATATTTATTGGCAATTAGAAAGTTGGGACAAATTATCTAAATCTTGTGTACCAGTAACTTTGTTACCATCAGAGAAAATCCAGGTTGGGTAGCCTTCGATACCAGCTTTTTTGCAGGCTTCAGGATTGGGATTCTCCCCCTTGGCATCACATTCTACATAAGCAACATATTTGAATGAGTCACCAAAAAGTTTTTTCTGATCAGCACAATGCGGACACCAGTAAGCACCATACATTTTTGCTCCTGCAGCGGTTAAACATTTAGCTAATTTTTCTGTAGAAGTTGCAGCTACCGTGTTCGTAGTTGTTTGAACGAGGGCTGGATTTTCTGTGACCACCGGCGTTGGGGCAGTAGTAGTGGTATGACTGCTGAGTCCACCAAAGAAGACCAGAAAAAATAGTGAGAGAATGTTCATATTTATTTAGTTGGAGTTGTAGTGGTTTCAGTTGTAGTGGTTTTTGGATCAGTCGCTGTAATAGTTACCTCTTCTTTTTTGAGCAGGTCTTGATCTTCTTTTGGAAGCTTATCAATACAGTTACCAACTTTAGCTAAATTGCGTACTTCCTGTTCACCAACCAAATTACCCTGACCTGGGAAGAACCAAGTAGGATAGCTTTGTACGCCAGCTTCAAGACAGGCTTTGTGATTGCCACCTGGGCCTTTATCATCACATTCTTGATATTTAACAAATTGGAAATCGCCGCCGAAGGACTTTTTCTGATTGGCACAATGTGGACACCAGTAAGCGCCATACATGGTCACACCTTTTTCAGAAAGACATTTGGCAACTTCAGCGTATTTGCCAGGTGCCGCTGGTTCACCACAACCGGTGAAGACTAGTAAAGATAGACCAATGATTGCAAATAATTTTATCTTGTTCATAAGTACTCGTTTTTATTCTATAAAAAAGCATGGCTATTATAGCCATATTTTAGGATTAGTTTCAATTTGTTTTGAAAATGGGTTAGAGCTATGCTGAAAAAGATTATTCTTAAAATAAAATTATGTTGGAAGTAGGACAAAAAGCTCCGAATTTCTCATTGCCATCTTCTGAAGGTGGGAAATTTTCATTGGCTGATGCTAAAGGGAAATGGCTGGTTTTATATTTTTATCCAAAAGATGATACTCCAGGATGTACTACTGAAGCCTGCAATTTCCGAGACAGCATAAAAGATTATGCAGCTGTAAACGCACTTATATATGGTGTCAGTATTGATAGTCTGGAATCACATGCCAAATTTATTAAAAAACATAGCTTAAATTTCCCACTACTCGCTGATACAGATAAAAAAGTTGTGGAAATATATGGCGTGTGGAAAGAAAAAAGTATGTATGGGCGTAAATTTCTGGGCATTGAACGTACTACTTTTGTGATTGATGGCGAAGGTAAAATTGCCAAGATTTTCCCTAAAGTTAGCGTCACTGATCATCATAAAGCCGTTCTGGATTTTATTAAGCAGAGTAGCTAGAGGAAAAACTTTACATATCCCCGACTTACTTTAAAATATCGGGCATCTTATTGAATATAAAAGCCAGTTTATGAGTAGTGAGAATGACCGTGAAGGTATTGGGCCTTGGGAGAGAGCAGAAGCTTCAACTGAAGTGGCCAGACCTAAAACTGAGTTGGAATTAAAAATTGGACCAGTATTCGATTATTTTGGTGATGAAGTTAATCCAATGCAAAAAGCTATTATTTTGGCTATATGTGGCCGTATCAATAGAGAGAGGGCGGATACTAGTCTGGATGATTTAGCCAAAGCTTTGAGATTTTTAAGGCCGGCAGCTTTTATCGCAAAGTACTCTGACGAAGACCCTAAAACAGAACGGTCTGAAAAAACGGAAATGCTTGGCAAAGCTGCTGAAACTTTTCGCACTATCACTGAAGAGTTGAGAAGAACTGTAACAGAACGGATGGAAGATGAGCGCATAAGAATGCAAGGAATATTAGCCGCCAGAAACGCTGGTGGACGAAAAACGTCACAGACATTTCGTGCGCCAACAGCTGCTGAATTAGCGGAAGCAAGAAGAGCACAAGAAAGAGAGAAGGCTGAGAAACGAGCTGCTGAAGAAACTCCGCCAAAAACTGAAGCCAAACCAGGAGACTTATTGGATTCAGTAAGAGAGACGCTGGGTAATATCCAAGATGCGCTTAATATTAATAAAAATAAATAGTGCTTGTTGACACTCATTAATCAACGTGTCAACATCTGTTCTTATTGGTAATTTTCTTGTTTTTTTCTGAGAAAAACTCCAGCACCAATTCCTAGAAGTTTGGCTGTATAGACCAACAAAGTTGAGCCAGTGAAATTAGCTGAAATTGAAGCAATCTTTGGTACAACTGAAGATAGCCAATCTGGAAAATAGTCATGGAATTACCCCCAAATCTATGGTACAAAGAGGTTAAATCAGCCTCTTTTTTATGAGTTCATTTTTACCCGAATCATTACAGAAAGTTATCGACGAATTTTCCCGTTTGCCGGGAATTGGACCAAAATCTGCCCAGAGATTGGCTATGCATTTATTGCACTCGCCTGAGATGAGAGTGGAGGGATTAGCTCGAGCCATTGCTGACAGCAAAAAGGGGCTAAAGTTTTGTCAGGAATGTTTCAATATTGCTGAAAGTGATATTTGTAAAATCTGCGAAGATCATCAAAGAAACAAAAGACAGATTTGTGTTGTCGAAGAAATTCTTGATGTGATAGCGCTGGAAAGAACCAAGCAACTACGCGGCGTTTATCATGTACTGCATGGTGTGCTTTCACCAATTGATGGTATTGGACCTGATCAATTGAAAATGTCGGAACTAATTTCACGTGTGGAAGAATTAATAAAAACAAGAATTAATCCTGGTGAAGTGGAAATTATTATTGCTACCAATCCATCGCTGGAAGGGGAAACTACCGCTATGTATATAACTAAGTTATTAAAAGTGCTGGGTGTGAAAGTCACACGTATCGGTAGGGGATTACCAGCAGGAGGCGATTTGGATTATGCTGATGAAATGACTTTGACCAGAGCTTTGCAAGGGCGACTCGAATATATTTAAAGAAACCCTGCCGCGATGAAACGACAGGGTTTTGGATTAACTGGCAAACTCGATAAAGAGTGGCGATGCCAGTTTTGTAAGTGCAGGCGGACGAAGTACAACCACTGGGTGAATGAACTTCGATCAACAATCCGGCACCGTTGGCAGAACCGTTTTTCTGGATGTAACCAAAGTCACTGCTTTGCCATGATGAACATGAACTGCCAGCCGTCGACTGGTAGAAGCCGAGGTATTGGCTCAGATGGTTTTGGTCGAGCAGCTGATAGGTGAAATTGTTTTGAAACACCCCACCATTTTTGCAAACCCGCCATTGCCACTTGCTGGCATTGAGTTGTTTGGTTTCCAGGCAAAGTAGCGGGCTACCTGAAGCCTGTTTGTTGTAGTAGCAACTGGGTACACTGGGTGAGATGATCAGTTTTGACGAGCATCCGGAGCTTGAGCCAGAACCTCCGTAGCCTGCTCCAGCACCGCCGGAGCTTGAGCCAGAACCTCCGCTACCAGTCCCTTGGCTAACGCAAGGCTGCTCATCGGCACCACCATTACAATTGTCATCGAGACTATTGTTGCAAATCTCACCCAGGGGATTTGGATTGATCAGCGGTGCGTCACACTCAACACCTTCATTACTCGCCGAGCAAACCATTTTACCTGAAGAGAGACAAATCCCAACGCCTTTGTAACAAGTCAGGCCGAGTTTAGGATCACTCTGACAGGTGTAGATGGGACTGCTCGGAGACTGTTCGACAAAGCCACCGCCGAGTGGACAATCCTTGCTATCATTGGGGACGCAAGTCGGAATCAGTTGACATTGCTGTTTGATAGCATCGCAGTACTGGCTGTTCGGACAGATCTTGCTGTGACAGAAAGTACTGATGGTCTGATGAACGGTCTGATAGGAAAGTACCAACCATTTAGCCAACTCGCCACGCTGAACTGGGTCAGTGGGACGAAACAAGGCATCGCTACCGAGCAGACCTTTTTGCCAGGCGAAGTAGACATAGGGTGCATACCAGCTGCCTGGCACAATGTCGGTGTATTTACTGAGCAATTTCTTGGCTGCATCCGGCGCGACATTCCAAACCCAATTCTGATAGAAGTCGATGAATTGGTCGCGATAGAAACCGCTAACAATCATCTTGATCGCTTCCGCCCGCTTGAGCGGAAGATCCGGACAGAACCTTTTGGTCGGCGGCGCGCAGCTGCTGTCGGGACTGAAAGGCTGGGGCGCAGGAAGACGCAGGAGGGTTTCCAGGTAGGGTGAGTCGGGATCAGTGAGCGGGAGGTCGATGAAGGTGGCGGTTTTGCCAAGGTTGTTGGGGAGGTTCAAAGCCTGTTTGAGCAGGCGCGCCGCCTCTCGCCTTTTGACAGTTTCAGTGACGCCGAAGTCGCCGCTAAAGCTGCCGAAATACCAACCTTGATCGCGCATTTCCCTGGCGAAGGGCAGTACCCAGAGGTAAGGGGAGCCCGGTTGAAGGTCTTCGAAATTATCGAAGAGATATCCTTTGGGATCGAGGAAGTTGGACAGCTTGCTGGAGTCGCTGAAGACATATCCATAGCCGTAGAACAGGCCGGACTTTTTGGTGATGAACTCTTTCAGCTCGGCCAGATTTTTCCAGCGTTTGATGCCAAAGTGGAGGTGAGTCGGCCAATTGGGAGTACCCCCCTCTTTGGCCAAAACATCGCCGAGCGCAACCAGCTCGCAAGGTCCCTTCAAACGTGAAGTCTGACGTGTGGCGCTGACGAAGAGATGATGATAGTTGAAAGTCAGCAGTTCCTCCGAATAGGCGCTAGTGCGAGTAACCAGAATGATCGACTCGCCCCAACCGTTGTAACTGCCGTTAGCATGCGACGCAATGACCAGAGCAGGCTGAACAGCGTAGATGTTATTAA
>CAUJDC010000031.1 GCA_963169815.1 Patescibacteria group bacterium
ATAATAAATTGGTGATGATTAGGCCGCCAATTTTGAACTTTAATTTGGATAATTTGAGAGCTGGGAAATTAGATATTCAGTCTCCATATGCAGCTTTTACACCAGCTGATCAAAATAATTTGGGCGTATCAATTTCAATTGATGAACCAGATGGTAGTTTGAGGAAATATATTCCTGTTGTTAATAGTGATAAAGACTATTTATCCTTTGGCTTAGCCATAGTTGGTAAATATTGGAATACCAAAAGTGTTCTGATTGATGAGTTTAATGCAGACCAAGCTGTGATCAAATTTGATGATAAAGTGTTTAAAATACCATTAAAAGATTTCCAATTTTTAATGAATTTTAGTGATAAATTTTTGCATGGAGACAATCTTCAAGCTGCAAATCTGACGAATCAAAACTATAAATATCTACACTTTGTTGATGTTTACAATAATCAATGGGATAGTTTAAACCCGAGTGAATTGGCAGGTAAAATTGTATTGATTGGCCCGTATTCACAAAATACTGATACTTATAAAGTGCCAATTGATAAGGATTATCGTATGCCTGGAGTAATGATACACGGCCAAGCGATTCAAACTATTCTCGATCAGGCCTGGCTGCGTGATATGAGTTTGCCAGAAACTTTTGCGGTGTCAGCCATGCTAGTTGCATTGGCGCTAGGAATGGTGTTTGGATTGAGTATATTTTTCGCTTTAATTGGTGTTATTTTGGAAATAGTAATTTATTGTTTGGCTGGGTTTTTACTGTTTAAAACTGGCTTAATTATTAACCTGATTTATCCGCCATTGGCAGTGATTTTGGCGGTGATAATTGCGTATGCTTATAGATATTTGACTGAGTTTAAACAGAAAAACAAAGTAGCCGGAGCACTGGGCCAATATGTAAATGCCGATGTCGCTCAAAGTGTTCTGGAGAGTAATCAAAATGTAGTGAAAAGTGGCGGAGAGAAAAAGTTAATCAGTATTTTATTTAGTGATATTGCCGGATTTACGACTATCTCTGAGGGTATGACGCCGGAGAATTTGGTGAAACTTTTGAATGAATATTTTGAAGTGATGGCTGGTGCGATTGAGCGCAGCGGGGGAATTATCGACAAATATATTGGAGATGCAATTATGGCTTTATTTGAAGGAGAAAACCATGCTGAGAAGGCTGCATTGGCGGCACTGGAAATGCGCAGGGCTTTGACTGAATGGAAAGCGACAGGTGAGGCGGACAGAGCGAGAATTGATTTCAGAGTTGGTGTGGCCTGCGGTGAAGTGGTAGTAGGGAATATTGGTTCAAGCCAGCATATTCAGTACACAGCGATTGGTGATATTGTGAATTTGGCCTCACGCCTGGAAGGCGCCAATAAATATTATGGAACGCGGGTGATGGTTTCGGAGGCTTTTTATGAAGCAATTGCTCAACAATTTGAACTGAGGTTTTTGGATATCATCACTGTGAAAGGGAAGTCTAATAAAGTTAATGTTTATGAATTAATCGCGCCGAAGGGGCAATTATCAGACGAGCAGATGCGGCTTGTGACAGCCTATAATCATGGATTGGAAAAATATTTTGCCAGAGATTTCAAAGGAGCGCAGGAAGTTTTCCAAAAAGAAGTTTTGGCTAATTGGCCAAATGATTTCCTGGCCAATTTTTATGAAAAACGCTGTGGGGAATTGGTCAAAAATCCACCAGCAGCCGATTGGAATTTTGTTTTCAAAATGGAGAATAAATAATTTTCATCTAGACAGATCTATTTACGGGCGATTTTCCAAAATATATCGAAGATTTTGCGAGTCGCAGAAGCGATTGTGGGGCTTTCTATCTGAATACCAAATTCTTCTTTGGGGGAAAGTAAAATTACCCTGTCATTTAAAATAATCATATCGATACCTATATCTAAATGCTGGCTCAGGAATTTTTGTATGGCGCTGCTGGATAGCTTGAACTCAGTATTTTGAATAGTAATGAGATGACTCACTGTTTGAGCCCTGTCCAAAAGTTGTAGTTGAAACTGCAAGCTCTCTACCCAATACGCTTCTTGGACAGAATTAGCAGAGATAAAAACTCGAGGTGGTTGGGGAGAGTGGATCAGATTTTGCTTGAGCATATGATGAACTGCGTCTCTTCCACTACAGAAATGGGCAAGTGAATTTGGCCTGGAAGTAAGCCTTTGCTGGTCTTTTAACGCAACCATCAGCTTCAATGTTTCAATTTGATTGAGTTCTTTTTTGTAGTCATTTTTTAATCTTTCCAAAATACTGGAAGCATTGTTGGCGCGATAGTAAGTGATCTTGTTTTTAACTATGCTGGAAATGAAGCCAGTAGCCATTAAATCCGCCAACTGCTGATAACAGCCAGAACGATTTAGACCAGTACGTTTGGCAATCAAACTGGCGGGTTGTTCTCCAAAATCGGAAAGTAGCATGAAAATAGAAATTTTCTTTTCAGAAAGCCCTTGTTTTCGAAGCAGGCTATCTAGCATGCTGGAAAGACAAAGATAAAGATTCAATTAAAACATCTATTGTCTATTTGGTCAACTTATTTTATTGGTAAATTACTGACAAAGACCTAGTTGGAACGGGGCTGTAAATAGTTAATCAATTTCTTCAAGCTTTTTTTCAACAAAGCAGGGGCTTGAAAAAGATCAATAATCAGATATGGTTTATTGTTTTTGCCTGAAGGTAAGCCATAAAAAGCGCCAGGGTGATAATAGGTCCCAGTTCGTTCAATCAGTTCAATAACCAAATCTTCGTCATTGAGAATAGTATCGATTTGGGCGACAGTGTAGAGGCCGCCAGCCGCATGAGTAAGTGTAATTTTGGAGTTTTTGCCGATAGTATCGATGACAATTTGACGATTTTTAGCGAGATGCTTTTGGAGCTTTTTGCGCCAACCACGGGAATATTTGAAAACTTCAGGTAAAACTGTTTGGCCAAGCTGATTGATTGATAAAAAAGTATCAGCAACCATTTCCAACTTTTGGCAGATTGATTGGCAAGCAGACTCAGGACCATGGAAGCGCAACCAGCTGATTTTGAGGCCCGGTAAAGCCATGCTATCACTGAGCGAGTGCAAACCGATGACTAATAATTCTGCTTTTTCTGAAGTTAATTCAGAAATGTTTGGCAATTTATTTTTGCCATAAAGATAATCTGACTGACTTTCATCAACGATTAAAAATAAACCATTTTCGCGGGCCAGCTTGGCAACTTTTTCCAGAGTTTCAGCAGACTGAATAGCACCAGTTGGCAGATGTGGGGAACTGATTAAAATAGCTTTAGTATGAGGCTTAATGGCTTTACGCAAACTGCTTAAATCAATTTGCCAATCATGATCGGGACTTAAATCGTAAGTGCCTGGTTTGATCTCTAGAAAGTCAGCAATTTCCATCAGAGAAGGACTATGGGGACGAGGAATGAGGATCACATCGGAGCTGGATTTGGCGGCGCGAGTGAGTAATTGAAATAGGAAAAGCAGACTATGATGCATTCCGCTGGTGAGCAGCAGATTTTCTGGATCGACTTTTTCACCGCGCCGCTTGTAATAGTCAGCGATGGCGTGGAGGGCTTCACCTTCGCCTTTGGCCGTTGGGTAATAGTGAGGGTATCTGTAAATATTATTGAAAGCTCTTTGAATATTTCCACGCTCTAAAAGTGACTCATAAGAGCTGTAATCGGTGAAAGAGAGATTGGAGATTTGACTTCCTTTTTCCTGTTCTGCTGCGATCACAGCGTGAATTGATTTGCTGATTGGTGCTTGTTGATGATTTTTCATGTTAGATTGGGCCTAAACTATAAATGTTTTGATTTATTTCTAAATAAATAATTTTTTCTTGAGGGAGATATTCTAAACGAGTTGGTAAATTCAAATCAGTATTATTAAAAAGTTCCTGACTTTTACCCGTAGAGAGATCGTAAGAGTAGATCAGGAAACCAGTAGGGAGAGTGCCATCATCCATTTTCGGAAAGGGCTGAGCGTAAATAAAATGATTTTGATCCATTGCAGAAATTAAATCGATGTTGGTGGTGATATCAAGGCCCAATGGTGACGCGGCAAAATCCTGATAAAGATATAGTTCATCAACAATGGTGGTGAGGTTGCGGCGTTGGACGAGAAGACTTTCGTCATTTAACCACTTGGCGCCGTAGTACTGCTGATCTTGTTCGAGAGCCTGGCGAGACTTGGCTTTCAGATCGAGTAAATAAAGGCTTTGAGTAGCGGCGTCAGTTTGATCGATCAGGGCTAATTTGTCTCTGCTTGGATTCGCTGCAATGATGGAACGTTTAATTGAACGTGTGAAATAAAGTAACGGAGTAGCTTTGCTGGCATCTGGTGTGGCCTGAAGATCTGAGAGCAGACTGTCATCCTGATAGAGAGTTGGGCGGGCTTTGTCTGGACTGTCAGCAACAAAGAAAACGCGGGCGTGGTCGGTTGAAAATTTGGCGCCGGTTAATTTCAGAGCAGGCAGTGGTTTGAAAGTGTATTTTTTCTCCGTGGTTTTGCCTAGTGGTAAATCAATTTCTTCAGAAATATCGAGAGAATTTTCTTTGCGTAATTTGAGCTGATAATGGCCTGGGGCTACGGTGATTGCACAAGGTGACTGATCGCAATTGCGGCTGGTGATTCCCACTATGTTGACGCTGAAAGGCGCGTCAGCTGTGACTGAAAGTATAGCGCGATTAAAGAAAAAAACAAAAATCAAAAAGGCCAGCCCGGCAATCAGGATGAGAACACTTAGGATGATTCTGAGCTTGGGTGAATTCATTGTTCGAAAATGTTTTTTAGATGTTTGATTTTGGCCTCTGCTTTACCAGACTCTGTCCAAACCAAGTGTATCCAGATTAGGTCAAATTGCCAAGATGGAACTGGTGAGTGATAATTGGCCAGAAAATGCCTGGCCGTTCTGCGCAAAGCTAAAGATTGCCTGAACGAAAGCTTTATTTCAGGGAATTCGGCGGCCCGAGTTTTAACTTCCACGAAAATTAACTGACTTTTTGAGTCTTTATAGATCAAATCAATTTGTCCATTACGCAAATGATAATTGGATTGCACTAAAGTGTAACCAAATTTTTGGAAATAGCGTTTAGCTAATTCTTCTCCTAATTGGCCGAGGCGTTTTTGGTAAAAACCAGTTAAAGGTCGGTTGGGCATAATTATGGGTGGTTGGTCAATTTCTAATGGTAAGAAAGTACGGTAAAAAGTAGATG
>CAUJDC010000032.1 GCA_963169815.1 Patescibacteria group bacterium
CAGTCGGATCATTTAATTCAGTAAAAGCATTACAAAGTTCCAAGCCTCCCACATAAACTTCGAATCTTTCGGCAAATCTAACGTCGTCCGCGCAACGCTTAGACAGTGCAGCCATTGAAACCGGGTAATCATAGAGAATGGTCGGGACACCAAAGCCCAGCTTCGGTTCGATTTCATTGAGGAAAATCGTAAAAAAGCAATCGTCAAAAGTAGCCTCAGCAGACACTGCGTAACCACGATTCACTACCTCTGTCCTAAGTTTTTTCAGATTAAAGAAAGTCCCCTCATCAATGCCCGCATACTCCAGGAACGCGTCAAGCACCTTCAGCCTTTTCCACGTTCCAACCAAATCCGTCTCACCACCTTTCACTTTAAGCATCTCTGGTTCACTCTGATTATTTCGCGGCCCAAATTCGAGCCACATCTGCTTTACCAAATCTTCTGTATCGTCCATGATGTCCAGGTAAGAAGCATAGGCCCGATACCATTCTAAAATCGTGAATTCTGGATTATGTCTTTCACTAAAAGTCTCTTTATTGCGGAAAGACTTGGTGATTTGAAAAACTTTTTCCATTCCACCGACCAGTAATTTCTTCATCGCATACTCAGGAGAGGTAATCAGGTACATATCCTCATTCAGCTTTCGCTCATTTGATAATTCTGCCTCAAAGTGGGTTTTAAACACATCGAGGTACGGTTCCATCCCAGGTAATCTAACCAGGCTCGGCGTCTCCACATCTACAAATCCTTTGCCAACAAAATAGGAGCGAATAAAAGCGATCAATTGAGATCTCTTCAACATCAGTCGTTTCAGTTCCTGATCAATGATCATGCGTTGATAATTCGGTGAGTCCTTTAAAGAGATATAGAAGTCCTCACAGTCAGCAAGTAACTTAATTTCTCCTTCGACACCGTACTTATCATCAGTAATTTTCTTTAGCTGAACTTCTATAATAGTGCCTACCTTCGGCAGGTCTTCTTGCTGAATTTCCATTCGGCCTGATTCATCCTGCAAAATAAAAGACCGTGGCTCTTCTGTACCATCAATCAGTCCTACAACTCTTCCACATAAAATAATTTTGTCATCATCTACCTGATTAGTAATTACATCACGAATCATTTTAGATCTTTGCACACGATCGGGATAATTTTGAGAATATATCATCAACTTATAAACAATCTATAAACAGTTTTGCACAGAAAAAACTAGCTTTTCCACAGCAATATAGACTTTTGAACAGACTTTTCAACTAATTCTGCTGCACTTTTGGCTTCTCGGCAAGCTTCCTCAGACAGGCAATTAATTCGTCAATCCATTGAAAACCAAGATCCACCAATTTCACTTTGAGTTTATTGCCAGAAATCATCCATTTATTGTTGTAGTCCAGCAAATTCATAATGTTTTCCGGTTTGACCAGATTGCTCATCTGCAAAATAATTTCCTTATCCTTAGTCAAATAAACGCTTTCTGACTTAATGCCAACGATGCCAGCCTGTTTAGCATGAATCTTCATTTCAATTACCTTGAAGAAATTCACCACTTCCATCGGAATAGCACCATAATCTACAACCATTTCTTCTTTCACCTCATGTAGATAATCCACTGAATCAGCCGCAGAGAGCTTCTGATAAACAGAAATCTTATCCTTTGTATTGGTAATATAATGATCTGGAATAAAGGCACTGATCGGAATCTCCACTGTAATATCTTCCGGCTCTTCTTCTCGCAGCACGCGACCAGCTTTGAGGTCTTCCACCGCTTTATTGAGCATACGAATGAAATGGCTCACACCAACAACATTAATCACACCATGCTGCTTCGCCCCAAGAATGTCACCAGCACCACGGATTTCCAAATCCTTCATGGCAATTTGGAAACCAGAACCAAGCTCCGATGCTTCCACAATCGCCTTCAGACGCTTCTTGGCATCCAATTTCAAACGTTGTCCATGATACATAAAGTAGGCATAAGCCTGGCGTTTACTACGTCCCACTCGTCCACGCAACTGGTAGAGTTGGGCCAAACCAAATTTCTCTGCATTATTTACAATCAAAGTATTGGCATTGGCCAAGTCGATACCATTTTCAATTATTGTTGAAGACACCAATACATCGAATTGATGATCTTTAAAGGCCACAATTCTCTCTTCCAAATCGCCAGATCCGAGCTGACCATGAGCTACACCAAAGCGCGCCTCTGGCACTAAAGCCCGTAGTTTCTCGGTCAAACTTTCAATCGTTTGTACGCGATTATGGAGGAAGTAAACCTGACCACCTCTCTTCAATTCATTCAAGATGGCTTCACGCACCAACCCCATCGAGAAACGTCTCACTTCAGTTATAACAGGGAGTCTTCCCGGCGGTGGCGTCGTGATCGTCGAAATGTCGCGAAGTTTGTTTAAAGCTATATTTAGAGTTCTGGGAATAGGTGTAGCAGTCAAAGTCAGGAAGTCCACGTCAGCCTTAATTTTCTTAAAAACTTCCTTCTGCTTTACACCGAATCTCTGTTCTTCATCAACAATTACCAAGCCCAAATCTTTAAAGCTAATATCTGCCTGTAGCAAACGATGCGTTCCAATAATGATATCAATTTCGCCAGCAGCCAATTTCTCTACAATTCTCTTTTGTTCAGCAGCAGTGCGAAAGCGGGACAGCATTTCTACGCGCACATTAAAGACATCCATTCTTTTTCTAAATGAACGATAATGTTGATCGGCCAAAATCGTAATCGGCGAAACTACAGCCGTCTGTTTTCCATTCAAAAAAGCCAAGAAGGCGGCTCTCATCGCTACTTCCGTTTTTCCAAAACCCACGTCTCCACATACCAGACGATCCATTGGCATTGCTTTAGTCATATCGTCCAAAACATCCTTGGAAGCGCGCATCTGGCCAGGAGTTTCTTCGTATTCAAAACTTTCTTCAAAGAGTTTCATCTTCTCGTCTTTAGTCACGAATCCAAAACCTGTGGCCGTCTTTCTTTCTGCATAAATTGCCAATAATTCCTTCGCAATTTGTTCAGTTTCTTTCTTAACTTTTTTGGTAATTGTATTCCACTCAGCAGATCCAAGACGAGTTAATTTTGGCGGATTCTCATCTGCCCCAATGAATTTATTTACTTTATCAGCCTGATCGATCGGCACAAAAAGCTTATCATTTTCAGCATAACCGATTTTCATATACTCCTTGGTCAAATCGTCGATTTTTCTCTGCTCCAAGCCCATGAACAAGCCAATACCATGATCTACATGAACCACGTAATCCCCCACTTTTAGCGACGCTAAAAAGTCCATGAAAACCTTTTGATTGGCAACTTTCTTTCGTTCTTCCTGAAGTGAACTGATATCGCGATCAGAAATCACCAAAAGCTTCATTTCCGAGTTCTGGAAAGCCGCTGGCAAATGGTCCTCCTTATCAGCCTCGATTAAGAAAAGTCGGTAGTGACCATAACCCAATTGGCTCAAATCCTCATTATAACTGAGATTATTTTCATGAAGTAGTGTCCTAATACCATCTTTGTGCTTCGTGAAGAGAATCACATTCCAGGCATCTTTAGCCTTGTCTTTCAAATCATTCACCAAATCATAAGCACCACGATATTTCAACACAGATAAATAATGCAGATGGGTGTGACTATTTTCATCTTCGTTAAAACTAACAAAACTCATCACATGATGTTTGCTGTAAACTTCATTAAAAGCAGCGTTCCAGTCATCATAAAACTCATCATAAATCTCCAAATCATCCTCAACAATCAAATTATCCTTTCTAAAAGCGTCAATTAGAGAAAATTCACTTTCTTCAAAGTTAACCGGCCAAATTTCTAACTTCTTCATCGAACCAAGACTTTCTTTGTCTGCAGTATCTTGATTGTAACTTTCAATCAATTCCACAGTCTCGAAGCCAACATCAACCCTTACAGGGAAATCCGCATTCACTGGAAAAATCGTCAAACTGTCTCCAGTTCTATGATAGCTGCCCTTAGGCAAATAAGCATCATCAGACATTTCATAACCCATGGCAATCATCGCCTCATAAAAATTCATCAAATTAATCTCTTTCCCTTTTTCCAGCAGCACTTTTACTTGATCGAGCCAGTTCAAATCAGGAATTTTCTTCAACAAATCAAAATAGGGGATCGCTAAACAGCGCTGGCCGCTTTCGCGTACAACGCTCAGTAATTCCATCGTTTTCAACTTTCGCATTCTTTCCAATTTACTGTTCGGCATCTGCTCTAGTTTCGAATCAAACCACCTGGCGGGCCAATTTACCCAAACCTTTAAATCCTTAATAACCAGGTCAGCTTCCTGAATATTATTTACAATCCAAATAACTCCTTTGACCGTATCAGCCTCACGCATTGCATCGGCTACTGTAAATATTTTGGAAGAATAATTGGCACTTCCTGAAACACTGAAAGTTCTTTTATGGTCGAGCATTTCTAAAACTCGCGTATTTAACACGGTTGGTAGATAGCGAATCAGATTACTAATTTTACTCATCTAAAAAACTAATTTTTCAGCCACCTCTTAAAACTTCCAAAGCCCAAAGCGCTCTAGATCTTCAGCGGCATGATGATGTACATATAAGTCTTTTCAGACTCTTTGGCTATCTTTATTACAGCAGGAGAAAGCTTATCGTCAAGCTCAATTGTAATTTCTTCTGCTTGAATAAAGTTTAGCACATCCAAAAGATATTGTGAATTCAAAGCAATTTTATTGTTTTCTCCCTCAACTAAGCCAGTAAGTTCAGCCTTTTCTTCACCAACTTTAGTTTCATCAGTTGAAACAGTAAGCTTCCCATCATTTGTGACACTTAGCTTGATGTTATTGTTATTTTCTCTAGCAAATAAGCCCACACGACGTACCACCAAAGACAACTCATCAGTCTTTACTGAAACCTTGGTCTTTCCCTGTTTAGGAATGATTTTTTCATAATCAGGGAATTTACCTTCAATCAAACGTGAAATCATCTTGGTATCTCCAGCTACAAAGAGAATTTGGTTTTTAGAAACCGTAATTTCAATTTCTTCTGCATTGGATTTAGAAATGATTTTACCCAATTCACCCACAGTCTTTGCGGGTACAATAGCCTGTAAATCAAATTCCACTTTCTCTTTCAAAACCACTTTCTTTTCTGCCAGTCTGTAGCTATCTGTAGCGACTAATTTCAAATTATCTTTCTTTAAATCAAATAGTAAACCAGAAAGTACCGGTCTAGCTGTATTCGTAGCTGCGGCAAAAACAGTTTGAGCAATAGCCATATCGAAATCAGCGCGTAAAACCTTAAAATACTGATCTTTGCTCACTGTCGGTATAATAGGAAATTCATCAGAAGCAATGCCTTTAATCTTGGTTTGAGAGCTAACCGACTTGATTTGCAAAGTCTGATTTTCATCAACCATTAATTCCACCCTTTCATCCTTAAGCAAAGAAACATAACTCATTAAAAGTTTTGCTGGCACCGTTATTGCTCCTTCGGCCATTACATCAGCACTGATAAAAGTCTGAATAGCAATTTCCAAATTCGTTCCAGAGAAATGTAATTTACCTGCCTCGGCTTTCAAAAGCACATTATTCAGCACTGGTAGTGTAGTGTTCTGACTAATAGCCTTGCCCACAATATTCAGGGCGGAATCCAAATCTAATTGAGTGCAAGCGATTTTCATATAGTTTCTTTTAAATCATCCGAAAGTGGGCTCATTATAACCTTCCAGCCTTCCCTTTCAAGTCATAAAACATTATTTTCACTTTTCAACATGACCAAACTTCCTGTTAATAAATATTGAGTTTTTAATTTATTTAATCAGTAGTTAATAGTAAGGAGTTTACTTTTTACTAATTTAGTTGTCTCATATGTTTAAAATTTCTGTATACACTGTTTAAAGTTTTTAGCTTATAGCAATAAAGATCAAAAATAAGATCGCACAATCGTTCTTATGTAAAAAGTTTTTCTATCTGTGCATAAATAGTTTAAAATTTATGCAAACCTTAAAAAATTACCAATATAAATATGCATCTTTTTCCACAACTGAGTTCAAAAGAGAAAAAGTTATACACGGCCTCCCTACTTTTAACGCTTACTGCGGTCATCATCACCATAATTCTCATCCACACTCATTTTGAAAGCTCAGAAAGTGGCAGTTTCTGTAATATTAGTGACTACTGGAATTGTGACCGCGTTAATAAAAGTACTTTTGCTGAAATTTTAGGCGTTCCAGTTTCCGTTTTTGGATTCCTATTCTATGGGGTATTCGCAGTCTTACAATTCCTCTATATCAAGACTATTAATATAGAGAAGTTCTTACCGCCATTCTTTTCTACCAAAAGATTGGCTCAATTAAGCCTTTTAGCCGCTATTTTTAGTGGAAGCTTCTTAATGTATCTGGAAATCATCTATCTTGGCCCACTAATTCCTTGGGGAATTATCAAGAATCTGATTTTTATGGCTTTACCTGTCTGGTACTATTCCAAGGCACAGACTGTCGACAAGTCAGAGACCTATTATGCAGTATTTTTACTTATCTTGGCTTTATTTGGACTCAATTTTGCGTTATACTTAACTAATATTGAATTGTTCGTTCTAGAGGCAATCTGTATCTTCTGCTTCTCTCAACAGGTACTCATTCTGATTATTTCAATACTACTCTATCTGGGCTTTAAAAAATCAATCAAACAACATCATGGCTGATCAATCAAATAACCCTGTCGAGAGCTGGGAACAGCGCGAAGCGCAAATCCGCAAAGAAAAAGCTGATGAATTTAGCAAGCTAACTCCATCTGAACAGGCCAATATTTTAGCTAAAGAAAAGGCTGACTTCAGTGCTAGCAAAAACAAGCTTCGCGAAGATCTTGGTTATAAACCTTTTGACCCAGAGAAACACAAAAAGAGCTCCACAGGTTTTGAACATTCTTTGGACAAAAAGACTGACAAAAAGGATAAATTGCCTCCAGAAGATATTCAAAGATTTTATGACCTATTCAACGCTGCAACTGAAAACATCACGGGCAAAAAGGCCTTCCCTTTTGAAGCCTCTGCTGTAGATGATTTGGGAAAGACAGCCAGGTTTAAAGCTGTTATGAGTAACCTGACTGATCACTCTGAAAAATTAGAACTCAATCCTGCACAGATACTGGAACGCCTTAACCAGGGGAAATCTTCACCATATCAAATCGGCGTAACTATTGTTGTTGATATGGGAGAACAAAAAGATAATAACCTGGGACTGACCAATCTCAGCATGGAAATTCCTCTGGCAGCTTTGCTTTCCGGACATTTCACTGAAAGAATTTCTCACTTTACCAATATGGTGCTATTTGCAGCAACTATTCATGACAAAGCACAAAAAGAATCAAGCAAAATCGCTTCTGCTAGTCCTAAGACTGATAAAAAACCAGAATCACCTATCCTTGATAGAATTCACAAAACTGCAAACCGGTATGGTCTTCAAGTCTACGACACTAGTAGTCAGGTTACCCCAACGGCTGGTGCCCTTGAACAGGGGGATATATCTGCCATTACTTTCGCTTGCAATAACGGTTCAGTTTGGGGACAAGTTGATCTAAGCCATAAGATGGCTTCCGGGGCTGAGCTCCAGGAATCAGTTGATAAGATTAGTAAAGAAAAATAATGCCTCCCAAAAAAACAAAAACAAAGTTAGAACGTCCCGTCATCAATGGGAAAATCTATCCACGCATTGGTTTTGCCATTGGATCAGGTGCGGCTAAAGCAGTCTGCCAATTTGGCATAATTAAAAAACTTCGCGAACACAATATTCCTATTAGTTATGTTATGGGCTCAAGCATGGGTGCCATCATTGCAGGTGTTTACGCTAGTGGCATAGATGTTGACAAAGCTTTAGAAAAAGCCATCCGCTACGCCGAATTGAGTAATATCAACAACCTAACCAACTTTAATCTCTTACACGAAAGCATCTACAAAAAGGAATATACTGACCAAATGCTCAAAGAGATTTTTTTCGATTTGCGTTTCGAAGACTGCAATGTGCCTCTGGCCGTAACCGCTGTAGACCTGGAATCAGGCGAAACAGTTTTACTTAATAAAGGCCCACTTGTTCCATCTATCCGCGCCTCCACCTCCATCCCTGGAGTCTTTGCGCCAGTACTTCTTAATGAAAAATATCTGGTAGATGGAGGGTTACTCGAGGATTGTCCAATTAGTCCCCTCCGTCAAATTGGTGATTGCGACATTTTGATTGGCTCAACCATCTATGACAATCGAAATAGACAATTCCTCTCAGGCTATCTCTACAAAAAATTCTACGCAAAAGTTAAAAAGGGGTTCTTTAACGGTAAAATCGCAAGCATTAAAAATGATCTCAGTTTGTTGGGAAGCATTATTGGTAGGTCTCTGGATATTTTGCGTGAACAGCTCTGGGAATATAAATTGAAGGAAGCCAAGCCGGATTTAATGATGAACTTCAATACCGAGAAAGTTGAATTGTTTGATTTCAAAAAAACCAATGATTTAGTTAAGCTTGGTGAAACGGTTTTTGAGCAAAATTACGACAAATTAATGCAACTAATTGAAAGCAAGCAGAAAGAGTTGAACGCACCAGGTAAAAATGCTAAGTTATAGGGGCAAAAACACCTTTAACAAACATCAAATGTTCTCCCGCCATTCTCTACTTATTTTATCAGCGATTTTTTTATTAGCCGGTTGTCAAAATTCAGGCAATCTTTACGGTTATGATTTTCAAGACGCAAAAATTTCCTATAAAATCACTGGTTCCAGCACGGGGACTAGCGAGGTCTGGGTAAAAGGCGAAAAGAAGAAAATTCGCAATCAGATCACTCAAAAGAGATTAGATGGTACGACTTTAGATGTTGATAGTTTACTTCTTCAGGATGGTGACAAGCTTTACACTCTCGATCCAAAAGCCAAAACAGGTACTATGGTAAAGCAACCTTTCTATACTGAATTACAGAAACTTTCTCCGGAAATGCGCGAAAAAACACTTATTCAGGAGGCTGTTAGGGACAGCCGAACTCCTGAAGAACAGGCCAAAGAGCCAATTAGGCCAACAGGCAACCTCGAAGTTGCGGGACAAAAATGTGACGTTTACAAAAACGGAATACTCGAAGTTTGTCTCTGGCACGCAATTCCTCTGAAAGCCTCATCCTCATTGCCTGATTACGGTATGCAGACTGACACTATTGCTGAAAAAGTTGAATTAAATACCAATATCTCAGACAGTGAATTTGATGTCCCTAGCGATTATCAAATTACTAACCTGAATTAATGCCTCTCCTACTTATCTACGCGATCTTAATTATAGTCATAGCGTTGGCAGCTGCTATCGCTTACTATTCACTTAAGATTGTTCCAAAAGTAACCGTCACTGAAGCCAGACAGCAAGCCACTGAGCTGTTGTTTAAGGTTGAACAGGAACGCGATCAACTTCGCGAAAAAAGCAAAGAGCAGGCCAAGCGTCTCAAGGAAGCTTTTGCTGATCTAGATCGTCGTCAGCAAAATCTTGAGCAGCGCGGTAATAAAACTATTCAACAATTAGAAGAACGCTCCGCTTTCAAAGACAAAGAAAACCTCACTATTCAAGCTAAACTCGAGCAACAGCAGCAAGAGATACTCCGTATTGATGCTGAAAAAGCAGCTCTGAAAGATCAGGTCATTCCTCTGCTTTCTAGAGTCGCTTCCACAACGCCCGAAGCGGTTAAGAACAAGCTGCTTTCAGATTTGGCCCAAGATCTGGACTTAGCCGGAGAAACACGCCTCAGTAAAGTCATCGATTATACTAAAGAGCAATCCATCTCTATCGCCAAGAGTATGTTGATTGAGTCCATTCATCGCTACTCCGCCTCTACTTCTGTGGAAAAAAAGAACTTGGTGATTCCAGTCAATCGCAATGAAACCCGCGCTAGACTCATTGGTACAAATGCCGAGATTTTAACTTTCTTGGAAGATCAATTGGGTGTCGATATAGTTTTTGATGAAAGCCGCGGTGGGATACTTATCTCTCATTTCGAACTGGTTAAAAAACATATTGCCCGCGAAACAGTTATGAAGCTGCTCAAGGACCGAGTTATTGATTTGGAAAAGGCAAAAAAACGTTTAGAAGAAGCAACTTCTGAAACGCGCGCCCACTTGATCGACCTAGGAGACAAAGTAGCTAAAAAACTTGACCTGGAATACAGAAAATTCCCGCCAGAATTCAAGGAAATCCTGGGCCGCCTCAAGTATAGAACTAGTTATGGCCAGAATATTCTTAAGCACTGTTTTGAAGTAGGTTACTTCACCTTACTACTTGGTAATGAACTCGGTCTCAATGCTGAAATCTGTAAAATTGGTGGATTTTTCCATGACCTTGGTAAAGCTATTGATCAGGAGGACGGGCGCCCGCATGACGTACTCACCAAAGAAATTATGGAACGCTTTAACATTTTCTCTTGGGAAGAGATTCACGCGGCCTGGACACATCATGACGCCATACCTATCGAAACAGCCGAAGCCTTCCTGGTAAAAGCAGGTGACGCCATCTCCGCCGGCCGCCCAGGCGCCCGTCAAGAAACCATTGAAAAATACCTCGCCCGCGTTATGGCCATTGAGGCAATCGCCAATTCCTATGAAGGAGTTAACAAGTCTTACTCCATTTCCGGCGGTCGTGAAATCCGTGTACTAGTTGATCCAAAACGCCTCGATGATAGCAATCTCCCTGAGCTGGCCGCTACCATTGCCAAAGAAATCGAAGGCAATGTCGCCTACCCTGGCCAGATTAAAGTAAATGTTATTCGCCGCGTTCAACAAAATCGCACTATTAAAGATAAAGCTAAAAAAGCATGATTAACGAAACACAGTATGATTTAGCAATTATCGGCGCAGGCCCAGCCGGCCTGTCTGGCGCCATCTACGCTTCTCGTGGCCAGCTCAAAACCATTATTTTTGGCGATGAAACCAAGAGCAATCTCTACAAGTCACACATCATCTCCAACTACTTTGCTTTTCCCAATAATCCAACTGGTCCAGAGTTAACTGAGCTCGGCCTAAAGCATGCCCTGCAATTTGGTGCAATTCATGAACGCACTGAAATTGTCGACATTTCTCCTCAAGAGGATGGCGCCTTCCAACTCAAGGACAGTACTCAAAAGGTATATCAGGCTAAAACTATTTTAATCTCCACAGGCCAGAGTTATGTTCTGTCTGGCATCAAAGGCGAACAGGGATTTACTGGCAAAGGAGTTTCTTACTGTGTGACCTGTGATGGATTTTTCTTTAAAAATAAACCAGTAGTTGTTATTGGAAATGGCGACTACGCAGCTGAAGAAGCGTTGCAACTACTCAGCTACACGCAGGATGTGACCATTCTTTCTCATGGCAAAGATTTCAATATTAATCCGATTTTCCTGGAAGAGCTGAACAAACATCAGATCAAGATGATCAAAAGTCCTCGCCTCGCTACCATCGAAGGGCCACAAAATGCTGATAAAGTTACTTTCACCAAGCCACTGGAGGATGGTCGCACGGAAATGAACTTCCAGGGCTTTTTCATGGCAATCGGCATTGCCGGAGCCAATGCTTTTGCCAAAAAGCTCGGGCTTGAGATGGAAGGTAATTATATCAAAGTCGACAAAAACGGCTTAACTAACGTCAAAGGCATCTTTGCAGCAGGAGATTGCACCGGTTCCCCTCCCCAGGTAGCCAGCAGTGTCGGTAATGGTTGCAATGCTGCCCTGAGTGCAATAAAATTAGTACGTGGTTTGAACGCTTATATTCAATACAACTAATTTATGTTTGGATTCGGCAAAAAAAAGAACAAAGAAGAACAGCCTAAAAAGAAGCAGAGCAGCCTCGACAAAGTTTTGATGGGTATAGTCGTTGGTGGTGCTATTGGTTCTGTACTTGGCGTGGGCTTCGCACCGAAAAAAGGTTCTGAAACCCGAAAGGATCTTTCCAAGCAGGCTGGCAAACTTATCAACTCCGCCCGCAGCGCTTTTAATGAAAATGTGAAAATTAATAAAGAACCAAATAGTAAGCCCGGTCAGAGGTCAGGCGAATCCGGTCAATTCAGAACAACCAAGATCGGCCACAAATCACTACCTGATGAACGATAGAAATATAAATCCATCTACATGGCCAAGAAGAAAAAGAATCGAGTAAGTAAGAAGAAGCTGTCAAAGAAATTAAAAAAATCACAACAACACCAGGAGTCTCAAATAGAGGCTACCCAGGCGATAGTTGTTACTATTCCTGAAGATAAGAATATCGAAACCACCTTTTCCAAGAAACTTGAAGAGGTTATTCACCAAACTGAAACCAATTCCAAGAAAAGCTTCTGGGGCAGAAAAATAATTTTACTCGGCCCTCCGAGAGCAGGTTCTGAAAAACAGTGGCATGATTCATTTGCCGATATTGGTAAAGCAGTTTTGAAATTCACAGTCCTGGTAGCCATTATCGGTTTGGCCAGTGCCGCCATTATTTATTTTGAATACATCTCTTCTGGCAAAATCCTGCCAGGCGTAGTCTTCGCTCAAAAACTTGAAATCGGTAGCTTGTCTGTAGATGATGCCAAGGCTAAATTAACTGCAGCCCTTGAACAATACAAACAGTCCAAGCTTACTTTCACTTATGAAGGACAATCTACAGAAATCCCTCTAACCGAGCTCGGTATTAATGTTTCTCCAGAGGCACAATTCCAAAAATTACCAATCTTTGACTATCAGGAAAATGGTATTGGCACTTTACTAGGTGGTTACCTTAATAAAACTGAACTCACTCCAACTTTCCAAAAAAGCGATCAACAAATTTTTAATTTAATTGAACTTAAAACTGGCCTTCGCAGTAAACGTGCCAAGTCTGCCCAATTCTCTATCGATGCTAAAAAGAAAGTTACAGTTGAAGCAGCTCAAGATGGTTTGATCATTAACCATGCTGACCTGATTGCCCAAATCAACGCCCATTTAAACAACTTGGATAACTCGCCTATTGAGATCAATACTCTTCAGGAAATCCCTCAAGTTAGCGCCGCTGAGTTAGAAGCACAAAAAGACGATATCCTGGTTAAGCTCGAATCCACAATTACTATTAAATACGGTGAAAAAAAATGGGAAATCAAAGGTGAAGACTATTTAAATAAGCTTACTTACAGCAAAGAAAATGATCAGGTAGGTATCAAAATCACCGCTGACTTGCTCGAAACAGATCTCAAAGAAAAGATTTTTTCTAAAATCGAAAAACCTTTGTCCGACCTAAAAATCTTCTATGATGACAAAGATCAAATTGTTTTCGAAGGTAAAGCTCAAGACGGCCTAGCTATCGACCTCGACCAATTCACTAAAGATTTCGAATTGGCTATGAACACTCTCAGCGATGAAGTACAAATTCAAACACATGTTACCAAAGCCAAAGTAGAAATCGATCAACGTCTTCAAGACCAAGGTATCAAAGAATTGATTAGCGTCGGCCACACAGCTTTTGCCGGCTCCCCAGTTAATCGCCGCCACAACATCAAAACCGCCATGGCCCGTTTCAACGGCGTAATTATCAAGCCAGGTGAAACCTTCTCTTTTAATGAACAACTTGGCGAAGTAGATGGCTCCACTGGTTACAAACTCGAATTAGTTATCAAAGCCGAGGGTACCATCCCCGAATATGGTGGCGGCGTCTGTCAGGTTTCCTCAACTGTCTTCAAGTCGGCCTTATTTGCTGGCTTCCCAATTGTTGAGAGAGCTAATCACTCCTATGCAGTAGGTTACTATGCCCAGATAGACGGTTACGGGCTAGACTCAACTATTTACCCAGGTGTTCGCGACCTCAAATTCACTAATGACACAGGAGCCTCTATTTTGATCCAAACTTATATTGATGGCGATGATGCATATGTGAACTTCTTTGGTACCAGCGATGGCCGCCAAGTAAAATTGGAAAATTACTGGCGCGGTAATTATCGTGGAGCAGGTGGCACACAACTCATCCCTACCAAGACACTTCCACCAGGCGCTAAAAAACAAATCGAAAGTGCGCATGGCGGATTCGATGCTAGTTGGGAAAGAGTTATTGTCAAAAACGGACAAGAAACTCGCGACAAGATTTATAGTATCTATCGCGCTACATCAAATCGCATTCTGGTCGGAGAATAGCAATTATTTAGTTGCTTCTTCGACACGTTTCATCATTTCAGCAGCATCAGCATTGTCTGGCCAATGTTTTAAGATATTCTCAAGAATATTCTTAGCTTCATTGTACATCTCTTTTTCTACCTGCCAATGAGCCAATGTTAGGCCATAGTCGAGATTATCGGGATCCATTTCCAGAGCCTTTTCAATATTTCTAAAAGCAGTTTCCATTTCATCGAGTAGATGATTAACTCTCGCCAAGCTGTAAAACCTACCCGCTCTGCTTGGATCCAGCTCAATCGCCTTTTCATAAAATTCTTTTGCGTCCACATACTTTTCCTGTTGAAAAAGCGCCAAGCCTAAATTGCTGAAATAAACTGCTTCATTATCAACGGCCAAGACCAATTTTCTATAAATTAACTCAGCCTTGGCATACTGTTCCAGATTTAGATAAAGACTGCCCAGTCTGGCATGAGCTTCGAGATGAGACGGGTCCATAGCCAAAGCCTTGATCAAAAGTCTTTCTACTTCGCCCCAATTTTTTCGTTTAATTTCCTGTTCAGCTTTCTTGAAAAAGCTTTCACCTTTAACTTTTAACTTCGTGTCAACAGTTGAGGCATCAGGTATCATTTCTTTGGCTGTAACTTCATGATCTTCTTTGCTCAAACTTTTTGGCAAAAGATGCGCTGCTCGCATTACCATTTTTCCAAACAGACTTCCCTTCTCCAAAAAATACCAGCGATGGAAAAATATTAATACCAGTACTGCCAAGCAAACTAATGCTAAAAGAAAATCAATCATAATTCTAAAATAAAGTTTTCAAGTAATAATCTGCTATTAGTATTTGTCTCTGCTAACTCCCTAATTCTAACCAGTTTCTCAATTCGCGCCAAAGTTTTTTCCAACTTGGCCTGATCACCACCAGCTAACGCCACCTGCAAATCATCTCTTAAAGCTACAAAAGCTAATTCCAAGAAAATTCCTGTCAATACAGCATCATTATGAATCTGGGAGATGAAAGCAAAGCCCGCTTGTACATCCTGATTAGATAAAAAGGTTTTAATCTGATCATAAACATCTTGATAAGCTTCTAATTGTTCCAAATTATCCATCAACTTAATCGCTTTTCCAATTCTACCAAGAGAGATTTTGGCGACCCTGTCCAAAGTTTTGTCATCAGCCAGTCTGTAACGATTTTTTAAAGCATTGTGTAATTCAGCGTCAGACATGATTTGAAAATCAATTCTTCTGACCCGAGACAAAATAGTTTCCATCAAACTATATGGATGCGAACTGGTGAATATATATAGTACATCTCCTGGTGGTTCCTCCAGAATTTTTAACAAAGCATTGGCCGCTTCCGGAGTCAGTCTATCTATATCTTCCATAATCATAATTCTTCTCTGACTATCCGCACTCAATTGCAATTTGCCAATAATAGCTCTGATTTCAGCAATTTTAATGCTCTCTTCCTCAGGATTTTTGGGGAAAACTAAAGTATCACCATGTATTCCTCTATCAATCAGGGCTGCTATCTGAAATGCTTTGTCAGCATCCATTCCCCTGGTCTGAATGGCTTTTGCCCAGGCCTTCGCCAAGGTAAACTTGCCTATATCAGCTGGGCCAGCAAATAAATAAGCATGAGCAATTCGCCCCTGTAAAAGGTCTTCTTCAAGCAGTTCTAACTGCTTTTGATGCCCCAATATGTTTTTGAAATAAATACTCATTTTGCCGACTCAGTCTACCCTCAAGCCCAACTTTTGTCACTTGCAAAAAGTCCCAATTACAAGCAAAATAAAGCGCGCCCATAAATTTTAAAAAATGAAAAACAAGATTATCATCACCTTACTTGCTACTACCACTTTATTAGCAGCTTGCGGAACGTCCCCTGTTCTCAAGAACGATACTGATCAAACTAAATCAACTCAGGAAAAATCCCAATCCGGTTACATCGACCAGGCCGCTGGCCAAGTTACGACAAGTAATAATCAAGAAGAAAAAACCGAAACTACTAAATCAGCATCAACTAATACATCAAACAATATGCAAACTCAGCCCCCCCAGAAAGGTGATACCATCGCCACTATCGAAACTACTAAAGGTGCAATCAAGATTAAACTCTTTACTGATCTCGCTCCAGAAACTGTCAAAAACTTCACTGAGCTTGCCAAAGATGGCAAATATAACAATGTTCCTTTCCATCGCATTATCAATGACTTTATGATTCAAACTGGCGACTTTGATAAGAAAAATGGCACTGGTGGTTATAGCTACAAAGGCCCAGGGACAAAGATTAATGACGAGGTTACATCAAAACTAGTTCACTTAAACGGTACTGTTTCTATGGCTAATGCTGGCCCAAATACCAATGGTAGCCAATTCTTCATTGTCAGCAGCAAAAAGGACAATTCTTACCTCAACGGTCACTACAGCGTTTTTGGACAAGTTTTTGAAGGTCAGGACGTGGTAGATGATTTGGCAAGTGTTGAGACTGATTTAAACGACAGGCCACTTCAAGAAATGCTCATGAAGAAGGTCACAATCTCCACTTATTAATCTCTGAAACAAAATCTTCTTTAGTCCAGTGAAAGTAACTACTCAAGCCTCCAGCTAATAGACTAGCTCGGGGGCTTTTGGGCTAGTCAAAAACAAAAAACTGACCAATTGAAAGGCTTTTCACTATGTATATGATGTGACAAAGTTACTTAAGTTTTTTGAGTGAAAAAAATTTCTAGACTCATTTGTTCAGCAGTCGCCTTCCTACTTCTAGTTTTAATTCACGCACAATTTGGTCGACCACCAAGCACTTCGAGTGACAATACTCCAGAGTTATTAAAACTAGCAGCAGCTTCTGTAAATAATTATCCAAATCTGTCAGATAACTATGCAACATCAATAGTCGAGATTCCGACTGAAACTCCAACTGAGGTTACCTCTCTTACTCCTATATCAACAATCCCTCCATTCAACTTCGGTAATATCTGTCAATTTGATCAATTCGCCAATCAGTACAATCTTCCAGCTATGGACTCTTCAACTGACTTTGATAGAGACGGTCTAGCTGATAAGCTAGAATGTCTCCTTAAAACCAATCCACGCTTATCAGATACAGATGGTGACAATTACAATGATGGTAGAGAAGTGCTCAACCTCTTCACTAATCCTCTAATTAAAAACCGCAATCTCGGTAACGGCATAGAGATTATCACTCCAGAAGATAAACTCAAATCAGCTGATGAAACCCCTTACATTCTCGGTCTCGCCCCGACTAATAAAGAAGTCCAAGTTTATCTCTTTGAAAAAGCTGACTTCGACGAAATATCCACTCAAATCATTGTCGACCTCAATAGTCAAAGAGATTTAAGTCCAGAAGAAAAAACTCAACTCTATCATCAAAGATTAACTAAATATATCCAAGAGATTTTGTCCAAATTCCTGAGCAATTCTCTCGATCCAAAAAATCCAATGGAAGCTAAATTCGTTGACAGAGTAGTTGACCTCGGCAAAGCAGACTCTAGCGATAATGGATTATACTTACTCGACAGTGAAAAAGCTATCAAAGATGGTAATTACTTGATCATGGCAATTTCAGGAACATTATTCTCTTCTGAAAAAGAATTAACTATCGATCAAACTTTAAAGATCTTAACTCCCACTCTCAGTACATTCGACAACAAACCAATCCCAGCTGAAGTATTGCTTGGTGACCTGCGCATCGAAGTAAGCCCAGGAACTCAAACACCAGTACTGGTTGGTAGCATCAAAGAATCCAGCCGCATCGTAGCCACTTGGAAATCCAATGTCGTCTCTTCAGCTCTCTTGGCAGATTCACTTGATGAAGAGTTCCGTTTAGCCTCGCCAACACCGTTAGCCTACGGAGAACATCAGGTTTACATCACTGCTTATCGTCAAGCAGATGGCGCTCAATCTGAAACTCTAAGCCTTAAATTTAGGTTGCAACCAGCTATTCCTGCGGCAGATTACTCTAGATATATTTACCTCGGAGCAGCTCTGATTTTTCTATTCATTCTCCTAGTGCTAGTCCGACGCCGTCACAATAAGCAAAGAGCTTTGCCACCTTCTGGTCCTGTTACTGTCTCGACTCCAATCAGGCCAAAAGCTACAAGTCGCAACGCTACTCCGATCGGTCGCGAGCATATCGACACGTCGAGCACTCCGAGCAAACCAGTTACGCCAGCTAGCCCATCTACTACAACAATTACTGAAAGCGCCGTTAAGACTGAAACTGCTCAGCCCGTCTCCTCTAATCCCGATATGCTTTCCGAAATCTTCGGAGAGGAAGAGGCAAAAAAGTTTAATGAAAAGCAAAAATAAATTGCTAAGACAAAAAGGCCTTGGCCAGGTCAAAAACCAATTTAAAAAATAAAAGGCCAAACAAAAAAACCCGCTCCAAAATAGAGCGGGTTTAAAATTTCTAACTCAAAATCCCCGCCAATTTGGCGGGGATTTTATTATCTATTCAGTGCGAGCTTATTACAGAGCTGCTTTAGCTTTAGCTACAACAGCTTTGAAAACTTCTGGATTATTTACTGCAAGCTCAGCTAGCATTTTTCTATCAACAGCAATTTTAGCTTTGAGCATGCCATTAACTAGGCGTGAATAGCTAACTCCTTCTGCACGGCAACCAGCATTAATTCTGGTAATCCAAAGAGAACGGAATTGTCTTTTCTTGAGTTTTCTACCTTTGTAGGAGTTTTGTCCTGCTTTGGCAATAAAGTTCTTAGCCCATTTAACACGTGATGAAGCTACTTTTGAGTAGCCTTTCACCATCTTCTTGAATTTATTGTGTCTTTTTTTTGTAGCGACACCTCTCTTTACACGAGTCATGATTTTCTAAAGTTATAGATTAAGCAATGATTTTAGCGATCCATTTAGAATCACTTGAAGAAGCAACTTTACCATTCTTATTGAGTTTCTTCTGTCTCTTGGATTTGTTTACCAAAAGATGGTTCTTGGCAGATTTTTTGAACATAAATTTGCCTTTACCAGTGACTTTAATACGCTTCTTGAGACCGCTGTGACTTTTCTTCTTCATATAAGGTTATTGTTTAGATGGAATGAGTACCATATTTATAGAATTTCCTTGTTTTTTGGCCGGAGCTTCTACAGCTGCAGCGTCCTTAATTCTATCAAAGAAGGCTTGGACTTTTTGCATACCGAGATCCTCGTGGGCCATTTCTCTCCCCTTGAACATCAGATTAACTTTCACGCTATTGCCTTCTTCCAGAAAGCCTCTGGCTTGTTTGGCTTTAACGTCGAGATCATGTTCATCGATACGTAGACTCAAACGAATGGTCTTCATTTCTGTCTTTTTCTGCATTTTCTTATGCTTTTGTTCGATTTTATTCTGTCTGTAGAGGAATTTTCCATAGTCCAAGATTTTGCAGACTGGCGGTTTTGCAAGAGGAGCTACCTCAACCAAGTCCAGTTCTCTTTCTCGAGCCATTTGCAAGGCCTCCGCAGAAGACATTTCTCCTAATTGTTCATCATTCTCGTCAATGAGTCTGATTAAAGGAGCTCTGATCTGTTCATTAATGCGATTATTTTTACTGATAAATGTCAAGTAAAGAAATAAGCTGACTAATTGCGAAAACCCCAAATTCTCGCGCAAGTCTCGGTGAATATAGCGAAAACTTGCCCATTCTGTCAACGTAATTTCTTTATTTCTAGCCACTTTTAGCTAAATTCATCCAAATTTCAGCAGCTTTTTAAATTTTCTTCAGCTATAATTTAACTCAAGCCGATAAATTAATGCCAGACCGACATTAGGTTGGCCCATTGAAACCTCGTCAGGAAAAAATATGAACAACATCTATCTCCTACTCATTCTCTTCATCCTCTCCTGCGGCTCCACACAGCCCAACAACCCCACTGAGCTCTACCGCTATCCGGACAATCCCACCCCTATCATCTGGTCGCAGGGCGATAGCCAATGGATCGCACATTACCCGAAGCTCAACCACCTTTACACTCTGCCCGACAATCCCAATGTGCTGATCTCGGCCGAGGGCGACTTCCGCCTCGTTCTGGTAAAGCTCCCTGATCAGAGCAACCTGAACGAGCTGCGCGACGAGGTCAAGTCCATGGTCATGTGTGAAGATGGCCTTCTGAAAGACGTCTTCATTAATTGCCAGCTTGGCCTCAGCCAATCTGTGCAGCAGTTCGGCAAATACTCTGCTCTCTCGCTGACTTACTACGGCAATTTGCAGTCTCCCACTTCGCCCAACACCTTGCTTTTCCTCCAGCACGACACGGGTTACCTGAAAATCGAGATCGAAGGAGATCTCGAACCCTATCTGTCCGACATCAACATGCTCATTGACGGTTTGAGCTTCAAGTTCGAACCGCTCATCTCCTATGACTCCAATCTGAAAGGTCTCTAGACATGCGCCCCATCATCTTCTTCCTCACCCTCCTGCTGCTCCTGCTCAGCAAGGTCGCCCAGGCTGCTCAGACCAAAACTGGCTTCTGCACTAACATGACCCTGGAGCAAATTCCCATCGGCAACTTCCAGGCGCCTCGCGTCGCACCCATTGCGCCTCTCCGCATCACTCAAGAGTACAACACTTCTCTCAGCGAAGGCTTCTGCCAAGCCCCTGGCCAGCCCTCCGGCAGCAGTACGGCCTGCAAAGGAAAGACCATCTACTATGGTCATGACGGTCTCGACCTACATCCTCAGGGCGCAGCGGCTGGCGTTAATAACATCTACGCTGTT
>CAUJDC010000033.1 GCA_963169815.1 Patescibacteria group bacterium
TGGTCATTTGATTGTATTGATATCTCTCCATTATAGCACAAAATGACTTTTAAGTCACCTAAAAAAACGGGGGTAAGAAAGGCCCCCTGATCTCGTAAGAGGCCTTTTGAACACTCTGCTTTATTTTGGATTTACTGATAATTCAGCTGTCCCAATTAAAGTGCCATCAATAATAGTCTCTCAGTTCCATCAACTTGTAACCATTAACTCCATCGGAGTTAATTTTATTATGGTGGACGGAGAAGGATTCGAACCTTCGGAGGCTTGCGCCAGCAGATTTACAGTCTGCCCTCGTTGGCCACTTGAGTATCCGTCCAAGTGCTAGTTTTGCCCGTAAAATATAGGGCGAGAGGCCGATTTTGGCAATAGCAAGTTTAGGTGAGGGATTAAAAAAACTGCCAAGATTTTGGGTTTGCGGCGGTTTCCTTGGAATTGGCTAATTATTTCAGTAAAGGATGACCAACATCTGCTTTCAAATAAAAATGATAGTTATAGATAAGCTGATCCATCTTTAAAGATTCCACACGACTGGCCGAATTCGTTTTAAAAAATACTAAGGACATATTAATTTGTCAGAGTATAAAGCGCAAATATTGGATAATAGATTGATGAAAAATAAAAAAAATAGCCACGTAATGGGCTATTATTCAATGGAGCCACTTATCGGATTCGAACCGATGACCTACTGTTTACAAAACAGTTGCTCTACCAACTGAGCTAAAGTGGCCTATATTTAAATGTACGGAAGCCGATTGCGGGCTGATGATAAGCGAAAGGTGGGGTATAAGTCAACAAGTTTTTTTGAGGACTTGTCTCTGCCATTTATTGAAGTTGCGACACATTTAGTTTATACTTGTTTCATAGCAGTTAAAGTTACTCTATTACGTCCATATTAAACAACATAGTTAGGTTATTTATTTTTCTTGCAATTGGCTGGCTGCTTTGGCCAATCAGAGAAGTTACTGGCCTGGGGATGGCTTTGATTGGGGCAGTTTTGATTGTAACGAATTACTTTGCCTGGCGCGCTTTTCAAAAAGAACGATATTTAACCAGAAAAAAATTCGTTGATAGTCTGAAAGTATGGAGTGGGACGCTCTTGCTGATAGGAATCTATGTTGCTGCCCTATTTATTATAGGGCTACCAACGCAAATATTGCTGAGAGTGGCGTATGCTGAAATCATGTTTTTTGTACTTGTCTTCCTACCATTTTTGATGGCCGAACTGGTTTATGCGTATTCTTTGCTGAATAAAGAATCGAATGTTTTACGATTATTGAAGACACTCCACCCCTGGCATAGAACTTTTATACATAGATGGCAAAATGCCAATGTGAAAACGAAAATCTGGTTACTCAGTATGGAGCCTGATGCTTTAAAGCTACCTGATCAAGTGTATAGTCTGCTGAAGATCTGGACTGAAATAGGGGAAATAAGCTTAAAATCATTATTGGAATTCAGTAAAGCAAAACAATATTTATTCATAAACGATGACCAGAGAGATGAGGATGTACTGGAAATAGAGAGGTTTACGATTGAAAAAGGTGAGTTTTTTATCAAAGTCAAAACGCATGGCAACCTAGTGCCTGAAAATCTATTGAGTGGCAAATCCAAAGCAAAAATTTATGAACATTTTGCGATTGAGGAAAGACCAGTAAAATCAATTTTCTATAATGCTGTATCCCGCGATGTACATGTTCAGTTTTTTCTGACCAGTGATGGTATGCCAGCAGAGATATTTGAGATAGCACAAAAGCTGGAGATAGGTTTTGCTGATTTGAGCATAAAAAACAATCTCAGTAGTTATCCAGTTTTTAAAGACTTTGAAATTGTTGATCAAGATGATATTGCCAATAATAAAATATATTCAGTCAGGCTGATTTATAAGCTGCCTGCTGGCCTGCCCAACGATTTGATTTCTAAAAACAAGATTGAGAATCTGGCTTCATATATCAGACTGCCTTTATATCAGCACAGATTAAGACCATATGATGATGAATTGGAACTCTATGTGGAGCTAGCCAATCGTGACCTGAGTAAGTTAAATTTCCAGAACTTCCCATCCGCTAAAGGCCTTAGAGTTGCTTTGGGATTTGATTTAAAATATAGAAAACCGATTTTCATAAACTTTGATCAGGCTGAAGTGCAGGATGGTGATCCCAATTTCACCCCTCATCTCTTGATCGCAGGTGCGACAGCCAGTGGTAAGTCCAACTTTATCAAGTTTTTGATTGCCCAATTATTACAGAGTCATGGGCCAGATAGTTTGCGGTTTTTTATGGTGGATCCGAAGGTTGTAACTTTTAAATCTTTTAGCAAGCTGCCTCACTTATATGCTCCGATTATTTCTGAAGCAGATAAATTTCAGGTTATTTTGGCTGGAATAGTGGAAGAAGTGGAAAGACGCTATAAAATTTTGGCTGAAAATGATGTCGAGAATATTTATGAAATGCTCAGTAAGCATCCAGACAAAGTCAAAGACATGCCGAGGATTTTGGTGATTGTGGATGAATTTGCAGATATTATTGATTCACATAACTGGAATATCCGTGAGCAGATCGTATTAACATTGAAAAAGCTTGGTCAAAAGGCTCGTGCTGCTGGTGTGCATCTAGTATTGATCACTCAAAGAGCAACTTCTCAAAATATTGATAGCGAAGTGAAAGCCAATATTTCGGGTAGAATCAGTTTTAAAGTGTCGTCAGAAGGTGACTCGCAGGTGATTATTGAAAGTCCTTTGGGAGCCGATTTGAAGCATCCTGGCGAAGGTTATGCCAGGCTGGGTGACTCGGATGAATTGATTCATTTTCAGGCACCTTTTATCACTGATGAACAATTAAAAGAAATCATCCATAGATATGACGCTGTACCTCAAGTTTTTGTCGACAATACTTTAACTGTAGAACTGCTTAAAAAACCTCTACACAAAGAAGAGGTAAATTTAGCGATGATGCCTGAACCAAAATTTCCAATCATTCCGATTGGAGTAAATTTGAACAGTCATCATCCAGTTAATTTGATTTTGACGAGAGAAGAAGGGATGGCTGAAATAGAACCTACCCCCCATCTGATCGTGGCTGGAGCAACTAATTCTGGAAAATCCCAGCTGGCCAAATTGCTGGTCAGACAATTGGCCGAATCCGGCGGACCAGAGCTGGTTAAGCTGATTCTGGTTGATCCAAAAGCGGTTAGTTTTGTTCAGTACAAGAATCTGCCACACTTGGCCTGTCCAATTATCAGTAAGCATCATCAGCTGCTTCCTTTGATCAAGGAAATGATGAAAATAATTGAAGAGAGATATGAACTATTCGCTGGCCTGGAAGTTGAAAATATTGAGCAGTTTAGGAAGAAAACCCAACAAGATATGCACTCTTATGTGATGATCATTGATGAGTTCGCTGACTTATTGGACTACTATGATTTTCGGGAAAGAGATGAAATTGAAAAAATGCTCAAACGCTTTGGACAGATGGCCCGCGCTGCTGGTGTACATTTAATACTGATTACTCAGAGGGCGACTTCTCAAAATATCTCTGGAGAAATCAGAGCAAACTTCGCGGGAAGAATAGCACTCAGAATGAACTCTGAAGCAGATTCGTATTATATTCTCGAAGAAGCTGGCGCAGAAAAGATCAGTGGCGCAGGCGTTTTCCTGGTTAAAAAAGCTCACTATGCTTTAGAGAATGGTTATTCTCCAATGCTTACCGAAGCTGATATACAAATGTTTGTAGCTCGGACACGGACTGAGTATGGCGAAAAACAATTGTTTGAGGAAAGATTGGAAAAAACCCTGAATGAACAGGCTGAGAAAATACCAAAAGAAAATATCTGGTAATGCTTAGGCTGCTTTTTTGCCTGACAACTCTGAAGCGAGAACTAAGCTTAATTTACCGATAGCATTTTGCAGGTGTTCAAATCTGTATTTACCCAGCATAAAACCTGAATAAATTTCGTCGACCTTGTTTTGGCTGATGACTCTGGCAATCAGCTGGTGATACTGGTAATTTCGATCGGCCAAATGTGCACTTAAATTAACCTCATCCTTTGCCACATCTTTAATGCTTTTGTCTGAGGAGAGTTGCACTTTAGGCTCAAATTCTGAGCGAGCGGATAATTCGTATTCGAGCGAAGTTAGGGCGGACACTTCGAGACTCATTTTCTTCAAAACAAAGAAGTAATCGCCAAGCTTGCCAGCAAGTTTTTCTTGTTTGATAAAGTCTGCCGCTGCCGCAAAATACAAATCAGCTTTTTTCTTCGTTTCCGAGAAAACCAAGTCCCTTAAAAATCCTTTAAAAAATTTGCTCATGTACTCCTGAAAGGGCTGCGAGTCGAATCTACACATACCTTCAATAATAATAGATGCAAACTGCTCTACCTCTGGTAAACAGGCGATCAACGCTTTAACCATCTTTTGCTTTATCTCTTTCCTGGAAGCCTCGTCAAGTCCGTTTAATTCCTGAATTGCCTTGCTGTGGTCATAAATGCCACGTTCGATCCAAATCTTCAAAAGAAACTCGAGATTTTCTCTAGCTTGCTCAGCGGGTACATTTTGACGTTTTTCCAAGCTGTACATCATAGTTTTGAGCTTTAAGGCATATAAGGCTTTAACAATACCCTATTAACATAAATATGTCAATGCCCTGGACAATAATTAAGCCGGTTTTTTGTAGATATTCTTGAGCTGCAACCTCCTGATCAAAGTGATCCTGATAAATTAATAGAGAAATATCATTATCCTGACCGATTAATTTATTTTGGCCTAATCCGTAAAGAGAAGTGAAAGCTTGTTTGTTAACCAAAGCGAAGCTTTGGAGAGCTTGGGCAGTTTCAATTTCGTAAATAGCGAGATTTTGTCTGCTGTATCTGGAATTATTTAGTCCAGCTAAAATCATTTGATGGTACTTGCCCTGCTCCTGGAATTGGAAAATGACTGACTTTGGTGTAAAGTGTCGGCACATAACAGTTATTTTAATGGGGCATTTAGACCAAATAGAAGGCATCCAGAGAAATGTTGCTTTGGCCAAACTGACTACTTTTCAGATGGGTGGGCCTGCCGATTATTTTTATGAAGTGAAGGATGTAATGGAGGTGCCGATGCTGATAGAAGCTGCACAGAAAGATGGACTGCCTTTTATATTGCTGGGCTGGGGTAGCAATGTGATTTTTTCAGACAACGGTTTTCGTGGATTGATCATACATAATTTAGCCAGAAAAATTGAAAAAGATGACGATTTGGTAGTGACTGATAGTGGAACTTTACTTTCACAAATCATTCAATTTTGTTTAAAAAATGGACTAACAGGTATGGAGAAAATGATGGGATTGCCTGGTACAATTGGAGGCGCGGTCAGAGGAAATGCTGGTGCTTTTGGACTGGAGACCAAACATATTTTTGAGAAAGCGTTGATTTATAAAGAGGGTGAAGGCGTGCGAGAAGTTGGTTATGATTATTTGGATTTTGATTATAGACATTCGAAAATTAAAGAAACGCATGAAATTGTTTTGAAAGTTTGGTTGAAATTAAAGCCAGGTGACACTGCGGCAGGAGTTGCTGAAGTCAGACAGATTATTACTTCACGTGCTGGCAAACATCCATCTGGTAAATCAGCTGGATCATTTTTCAAAAATCCATCGGGAAATTCGGTTGGTCAGGGACTATCTGCGGGGCTTTTGAATGATCAATGTGGGTTTAAGGGTAAGCATATTGGAGGCGCATTCATTAGCGAAAAACATGGCAATTTTTTGATGAATGATGGCACTGCAACTATGGAAAATGTTTTGGATTTATGTTTGCAAATTCAAAAAGCAGTTTTCGAGAAATTTCAGGTGAAATTGGAAAGGGAAGTAGCTCTAGTAGGTGAACATGGATATATTGAAGATACTTTTTCTAAAAAAAATGATTAAATATTTTTTGCTCGTTGCTGGGATTGTAGGTAGTTTTGGCGTCGCTGAAGCCAGAACTTTTGATCCGAATTTCAAGATGGTTCAAGATATCAAGCCAGTTGTGACTGACTGTTATAAAATTGATCAATACATTCCATCCAATATCAATATGGCCAAGTTGCGTGAAACCTGGTTGGGTTGGAATAATGATTTTCGCAGCAAAGCAGGCTTGCCACTTTATGCGATGGAGCCTGAACTCAGCTGGAGTGCGCAAAACTGGTCAGACCGCGCCAAAAGACTTGGTTCAATTACTCATAAAAGAGATGGCCAAACTGTTTATTATGACTACAAGAAAGTAGTGAAATGGTTTAAGGATTTGGGACTGGAATTTAAGAGTATCAATGGCTCAACCATGACTGAAAATATCGGTTGGGGTGTCTACAAGTGTCCAGCTGATGGCAGTGATTGTACAGAAGCCATGACTAAAGCGGTTAAAACTACTTTGGACTTCTTTGCCAGCGAGAAAAAAGCCAATGGCGTGCATTGGAGATCAATGATGAACAAGAATTATAAGCAAATTGGTTTTGGCCTTGCTTTAGACCAAAAAGCTCATAAATATTATCTGACCATTCATTATGGCACAGAGATTATTTCAAATCCTAAGCCAATCTGTGCTGCAGCTTAGATGAGCCATTTTGACAAGTACTTTTATGTAATGGACTTGATTGACATTTGTTGTATTTATTGAGAAAATACGGTCTTATTTTGATTAAGTATGAGCGATAATAGGCGTAAAGGGAAAATTGGTGTAAATTCAGGTGAATGGTTATCAGTAGATGAGTTTGCTCTGAGTTTAGGCAAAGGTCCGGTCACTGAAGCGAAACCTGGGCCTACTGCAACAGATACAATGGTAGCCGCTACCCATTCCGCTATTGCAATGAGAGGGAAATTACCAACACTTGATATTGAAAATGATCAGGATGGCCGCATTACGTTGGATCAAATTGATCCTTTTGTTCCGCCTGCATCAGCGCTTCCAGAAATTCCGACTGGGCTGGTAAGTAAAACTAATAGACCTGCTGGCGGAGAAGTTGAGTTACAAGAACTTGATGATAAAGCCTCGGGCGAATCTTTGAATTTGATGCTTTGCGTAGACGCTCTACAAAGACTATCGATGAAAATCGCTGTCAGAAAATTGATTCCTGGCCAGGCCTCAATGACTAAGAGATATTTCCTATTTGGGTTCCCTGCTACCGAAGGCTTGACTGAAGAAATGGTGATGAGAACGAGAATTTTTGATCAAGAAGATTTAAATAATGATGCTGAAGCTTTGAATTCAGCTTTACTTCGACTGCCTGGCTTTAAAGAAGAAAAGTCTCGGGTTATCAATAGGGAAGACCGCATCAATTTGATTAAGGCCTTAACTGTCTTTTATGCCGCCTATGGTGGCGACTATTTAGAAGGTGTTGGAGTGGATTATTTGAAAGCCCTGGACAGCCTAAACAAGTTTGAATTTAAGCCAGTATCTCCTGAAAAAAGAGGACGGATCTTAGCTGTTAGTGGTGATGCATTGAAAACTTTCGACTTAAGAATGAAAAAGTTTTTCTTCGAGAAAGGAATTGTAGCTAAGAAACCACTGACTACTTCCCCTGTATCAGAACCAGTTGTAGAATTAAGAAAAGAAGCTGTTTCAGATATGAAAGTGCTGTTTGCCAGTATTGAGGCAGAAAGAATTATCAAAGGATTGAAGGGAATTGGCTACGAATTGCGACGTGCCTTACCAGACGGTAAAGTGGAAAGAGATGTTGCTGTTGTACTGATTAAAGATATTTTGGAGGACGGCCCTATTGAAGTGGCCGATTATATAAAAACTTTTAAACTAGACAGAATTGATGCCAGTGCGTTATTGCGACTTGTGTTCGAATGCAGACTACCTGTTAGCGCAATGGGAATAGAAGAGCATTATGTGTATATGATTTTAGGGCAGTTCTTGATAAATTCCGCTGATTTGTCAGAGAATGATTTTAAGCGTTTTGTAGCTTACTTAATGGCGAATTACGCCTAATATAGTTTTTGTCAAAAACTATCTATCCATTTTGCGACGGATGAAAGCTGGAACATCGAGTTCGCTTTCAATGCTCTTGTTTACACTCGCTGCTTCAGTAGTGTTGCGAGTTGCAGCAATCGCGTCAGTTGGAGTGTTAGCGCGGAGATTGCCTGATAAAGGCATGTGTTGGCGGAGAATAGTTGGTTTTTCACGAGGAGTGTCGTCGAAACCAGTAGCTACAAAAGTGATCTTGATTTCTCCTGTGTAAGAATCGTTGATAACTGCACCGAAGATGATATTAGCATCTGGATCTGCAGCTTCAGTAATGATGCGAGCAGCTTCATCTACTTCAAACATGCTGAGGTCATTACCACCAGTGATGTTGAAGAGTACGCCTTTAGCACCGTCGATAGAAAGTTCTAAGAGTGGAGATTCTACAGCAGCCTTGGCAGCTTCTACAGCGCGGTTTTCGCCAGTGCCGTAACCGATACCCATGAGAGCTGAACCAGAATTCTCCATAACAGCCTTAACATCGGCAAAGTCCACATTGATCATACCGTGAATGGTGATGAGGTCGGCGATACCTTGTACACCTTGGCGGAGTACATCATCTACTACAGTGAAGGCTTCAGTAATTGGAGTCTTCTTGTCGATGATAGAAAGAATCTTGTCGTTCGGAATAGTGATTAATGTGTCGACCTTGTTCTTGAGATTTTCGAGACCATCTTCTGCTTGTTGTCTGCGGCGATTACCTTCGAATGAGAATGGTTTAGTAACAACAGCAACAGTGAGAATTCCGAGTTCTTTAGCAACCTCAGCAATAACTGGAGATGCACCTGTACCAGTTCCACCACCCATACCACAGGTAATGAAGACCATATCGGTGCCCATAAGAGCTTCGCGAATTTCTTCAGCGCTTTCTTCAGCAGCCTGACGGCCGATATCTGGATTAGCACCAGCACCGAGACCACGAGTTGTAGCCTTACCAATATTGATCTTGGTAGTAGCATTTGAATGATGTAAAGCCTGAGCATCTGTATTAATAGCGATAAATTCAATACCGCCGAGATTTGATTTAATCATTCTCTCAAGCGCATTGTTACCACCACCACCAACGCCAACTACTTTGATGCGAGCAACTGGAGTGATACCTTCTGGACTGATTTCCATAGTTTTCTTCCCAACTGAGCCTGAGCCAGAGAAAAGGTTACGTAGAGAGTCTTTTTGATGATTGCTAATTGGCATATTGGTTATGCTTTAATGTTTTGAGGGGTAATTATTACAGTGAAGTTGATAATGTGTCAATAGTATTTCGTAGATACTATTATGGTAGGCGGGCAGGATATCAAGGGAAGAGACTTTTGAGCCAGTCTTTGACTCCGCCGAAAGATTTCTTGAGATTGATTCCTTTGAGACTGAAGCCATAAGAACGATTTTCCAGTCTGGAACCCCAAAGGATTAAACCAATAGCTGTAGCATACGCTGGATCGTCGATTTTATCAACCACGCCATCAAAATTTTGTGGAAAGCCAATTTGGACAGGCAAGTTCAAAGTTTCGCGAGCTAGATCAAGAATTCCAGGGATTTTCACGGCTGCTCCGGTCAAAATGGCACCAGCTGGGAGCATGCCGTCGCGGTTAATCTTGGCTAATTCATCACGAATAAGCAGAAAGATTTCATGGTAACGAGCTTCAATAATTTCAGCCATATGACGCTTAGCGACTTTCTGAGTATCAATTTTACTAACCAGACTGAGGTCAATAATTTCACGTTCATTAACGTCCATTGGCGCACAGGTACCGTATTCGATCTTAATCTTTTCAGCTGTATCAATAGAAGTGCGTAAACCAATAGCAACGTCATTGGTAACATTTTCGCCACCAACTGGAATAACGGCCGTGTGAAGGGTAGTTCCCTCTTCGAAGACGCTGACAGAAGTGCCACCAGAACCGATATCGATTACTACCACGCCGAGCTCTTTCTGACGTTTAGAAAGCACAGCTTCAGCAGATGCGAGACAAGATGGGATAATATCATCAATGTCCACACCGGCTTGTAGAACGCATTTTTCAACGTTTTTAACCGCTGGAACAAGCCCTGTAATGATGTGAGCTTCAACTTCTAGACGAATGCCAGTCATGCCCACTGGATACTTGATACCCTTTTGTTCATCAACAGTGAAAGATTTAGGGATGATGCGGAGAATACGGCGATTAGAAGGGATAGAAACGGCTTGTGCAGCTTCCAAAACGCGATCCACATCGTCTTCGGTAATTTCATTTCCAGCGTGAGAAACAGCGATTACGCCCTTGGAGTTGATTGATTCAATATTATTACCGCCAATACCGAGGAAGACGTGATTAATCGGCTCACCAGCCATTCTTTCAGCATCCTCAAGAGATGAGGCAATCGAGTTGATAGTTTCTTCCACGTCAATAATGGCACCTTTACGCATACCCGTCGAAGGAGCGATTCCAACGCCGATAATATTTGGGACTTGAGAACCTTCGTCGAGGGTTCCTACGACAGTGCGAATCTTAGAGCTGCCGATGTCTAAACTTGCAATTACTCTTACTTTAGCCATTTTAAGATAAAAAATTGGTTGGTTGTTTTTTTGTTTTTGTAGAACGCTTTTTCTTTAGCGGAATTTGTGCAGAGCAGCTCTGTGAGGAATATAAAGCAATAAAGGGAATTTTTCAAATCAATTTGAGCAGAATTGAAGGTGGAATTTCAATATTTAAGCAAAATTTAATTTTGATTTAATGTCGGCTGAGTATAATCTTAGCAGAACTAGCAGAATGATATTAGATTGTTTGCAGTATACATACATTTTGCAAACATAATGCTTAAAGGAATACAAGCGAGTGTTTTCGGATGTCCCGAAAGCACAAACAGGGATTTATTTTATAAATATGTAAGCTAGAACAGACTAGGTTGTTTCTCAGCCTGCTTGCGGGATTCAAGCCAGAATTCTAGCTCATTCATATTTTTCTGAAGAGTTCTAAAGCCTAGTTGATCGAGAGCCGCGCGGGCTGGTTCAATTGGCCAACGGTGGAGATGGCAGTTTTCTAGATTTAATTGAATAGGCATGTCGCGGATGATAGTGGCCATACGACGGCTCAAATAAGCCGTTTCTCGATTGTCGGAAAGTTTGTTGCGCTGACCAATGGAGAGTTCGTTGAGGTGCGCATAAATATTGTCGAGATTGTCGTATTTTTGCAAAAGTTCGACAGCCTGTTTTTCGCCAATGCCTTTGACGCCAGGAATATTATCGGAGGCGTCGCCACGGAGGGCTTTGTAGTCAATGATTTGGTCGGGACGAACACCCATTTTGGTCAATACTCCAGCTGGATCATAAGTAGCCACTTCAGTGATTCCTTTGAGTGGAACTATCACTTGAACTTGCTGATCAACCAGCTGAAAAGAATCTTTATCACCAGTTAAAATGCGAATTTGAAGATCCGGATCTTTTTCAGCCTGAGTGGCCAGAGTTCCTATAATATCGTCAGCTTCGTAACCGGACATTTGGTAAATTTGCACTTCAAAAATGTTCAATAAATCAATCAGTGGAGGCATTTGTGGATAAAGCTCTGGAGGTGGTTCGGAACGATTAGCCTTATAATCGGCGAATTCGGTGTGGCGAAAGGTTTTATCTTTGTGATCGAAGGCAATGCTGAGATAGTCGGGCTTTTCTCGTCTGATAATCTCGAAAAGCATCTTGGTGAAGCCATAAATTGCATTTGTAAATTGACCTTTTTCGTTGCTTAAAAGGGGCAGCGCATGAAATGCACGATGGAAAATAGCGTTTCCGTCAATCAGAAGTAGTTTTTTCATGGGGTGCAGGTCTTTAAGAAAAGGCAAAAATTTGGTAAAATAATAAGATTTAATCGTCCCATAAGCAAGCTCGATATATGCCTTCACAAAAAGCAAAAGCACACTCACCTAAAAAAGTGGTTAAGAAAGTGGTAGTAAAGAAGATCAAAAAAACAGAGCTTGAAGCCTTTTCTAAAGGCCAAGACGCCTTTGACATGATGGAAGATCAGGAGGTAATGAGCTCCCAACGCATGCTCAAGATGATGATGGATGGCAAGAAAGAAGCCAAAAAAGAAGTATTAGGCAAAATGGGTGGCGCAATCGACACAAAAACTCCTTTGTTGATTATGTTTGCCAGCGACTTGAATGGTGAGAAAACTCACTTCCCAGAAGAATCTCTGTATAAATTGTTAGAAGGATTACTGATTCTCAATTTGAAAATTATCATTATTAGTGGAAATCAGAGATCTGATTTAAACAATCTTGGCGAACTTCCTGAACATGCTGAAAATCACATCATTTGGTATAATCCAAAGCAAGACAATAGTGGACATGGCCGTGAAGAAAAAGAAATTGATAGACTTCTGTTGGCTTGCGACATGGCTTTGGTATTTGATAGACAGCATGATTTGCTTAAACTGCTGATGAAATATGGCATAGTGATTATTGGAGAAGAGACTTCACCATTCCTGGAAAATTATCATCCGAATACAGAATCTGGAAATGCTTTCACTTATCCACGCAGAGATTTGTGGAGTATTTTTGCAACTTTAGTCCGAGCATTGGAAACTTATAAGTTTCCTTATGACTGGCAAAATATTGTCAGACAGATTCTGAAATAATCTAATCGAGAGATGTAGAACCGCTGCCATTTGAGCCTCGGAAGTTTTCGCCAAGACTTTGTACATTAAGGAAAATGTCACCGATGTCGAGGTATTTAACCACATTGAGACCGATGAATTGGCCAACTGCCTGAACGATTACCACAGAAAGAATAGTGATAATCAAACCAATAATGGCGTAACGGATGGTACCAACGGCTTGTTTGATTTTGCCTTCATCACCTCCAGAGAGAATGAAAGAAAAACCACCGATAATAATGAAAATAACTGAGAGTAGGCCGGCAAAAAGGATAGCGTAAGCCAAGCCTTTGTTGACGACGTCTGGAATATTGTAATTTGATGCTGCTTCAACGATAGAAGTAGTTCGAGCCATGAGAAAGGGAATTAAAAAATGCCTAGAAACAACTTACTAGTAAATTGTGTTCTAGGCAACTTATTTTAAGGTCAGAGACTAGATACCGAGGCTTTCGTCAATGCTTGCGTTAGCACCTGGAGCAGCAGACCCATCTGGTTCAACGATCTTGAGATTAACACGCGCGTTGTTCTTTGAGCCGATTACGCGGAGCAGGATGCGGATTGATTTAGCAGTTTGTCCGCTCTTACCAATTACCTTACCCATGTCTTCTTTAGCAACTTTGAGGGTAATGAGTACACCCATTTCATCTACTGTTCTTTCAACAGCAACCTTGTCTGGGTTATCGACAATTTGTTTAACTACATATTCAACAAACTGTAAGTCTTGCATATTATCCATTATAGTGGGGTTAGGATATAAAGTTTGTTCAAAAACTAGGCTTGTGGAGCAACTTCTGTAGAAGCTGCTGCGGCTGGAGCCTCATCACCACCCTTCTTTCTCTTAGATTTGCGGTCTGTCTTGAAGTGGATGTATTTATCCATCTCAGCCATTCCTTCGGCCTTGAGAAGAGAAGCGACAGTTTCTGTTGGCTGTGCGCCTTTGGAAATCCAATAAAGAACACGGTCTTTATTGAATTTGAGAGCCTTATCTTTAGTTTGAGGACTATAGTGACCCAAAAGCTCAACATACTGTCTTTTGACAGCGTTGGCTTGTTCGGCAACTACGACTCTGAAACTTTCCTGAGAAGGCTTTCCAGTACGAGTAAGTCTGATTACTAACACGAGTTTGCGGGTTAAAGGGATTTCTAAAAAGTGGCCTCAGTGTAGGGTGGATAGAAAGCAATGTCAAGAAAATTTGAAATGGCCCTATTTGTGCTGGCTTTTTTGCTATTTTATAATGAAAATACGGCATGGATAGTTTATATATATGAATTTAACCATTTAAAACTCTATATGAAAAAAACGCAGCAGATACTAGCCACTTTAGCTCTTGGAACATTAATTTTGAGCGGCTGTGATCAGACAGTTATGGTAAAGACACAGACTACTGAAACCAAGACTCCTGTTCAGGAAGAGCAAAAAGTGGAAACTAAAGTTGAAACCAAGCAGGATGAAGTAGTGGAATTTGGCAAATTAAAGAAAGTCAGCTTGTCCAGCGTGTTGGCCACAGCGAAAAAAGATATTTTGACTGGAGAGATAAAAAATAAACAGATTTACGATAAAACAGCTGTTGATAATCAGGAGACTAGAGATGCTTTGTGGGAAGAAAACGAAGAAAGGCTAGTAGATGTTTATGAAGCTGGTACTATTAAAAAGGCTCCATACGAAGGATGGAAGCTGGTAATTCTAGCCACCATCTGTGAAGGTCCTTGTGACGCACCAAGTATATATAGACTGGCTTGGGATGAAAAATCTGGAAAGATTGTTTTGTTGACTAAATACTCTAATGAATACATTTATCCGATGGGTCTGGAAGTTTTAAAAAGTGACGCTGATGATAATTTTGAGATACCAGACTTGAAAGCTCCGCAAAGTGTCCTGCTTGCAGATGGAGAAACAGCCCTCTCTCTAGTTGCTCGTGATGATGCCGGTTTTTTGAAAGGATCTACTCCAGATGAGGCTAAAGTGGAAATCAAAAACTTTGAACAGGAATTAGGAACTAAGGCATTCACTGATGCCAAACTCGGCGACTTTTATTTTGCACCAAAACCAGCTGGAATTTCTGTAGTTGATTCAGGGATGCTGCTTTTTCCTCAGGCAGATGGAACTGTCAGTAGTTATAGATACGACGCATCAAAATTTATGGAAAATGGATCGCTGATTTTTGATCAAACAGATTACAACAAAAATGTTTATTTAAATGACTATGACTTGATGGACAGGGGATGTGGAGTGTTTGCTGTAGGATACTTTGTTACTGACATAAACTCAGCTGATCTAAAATCACTTGGTAAAACTGCTGGTGTAGAAATTTTTGAACCAAAGAATATTCAATTTTTCTCAGAACTAAGCGATTTAGCGTGGCAGAATGACCCAGCTTCATATGCGGTCAGTTCAGCTTACATGGGCTACAAGGAAATGTTTGAATATATGGATGAATTGAAGGGCAAGACTCCTCCTACTTTCGAACAGTTTGCTGCTTCTCGCCCGGTGCTTTATTGGAAAGATCCATTTGGCAGGTATTCTGCAATCATCAAGAAAGAAAATAAAGTTCCGGCAGAATGTGGAAAGCCAGTGATTTATCTCTATCCAGAAAAAACCGCCCAAGTGAATGTACAAGTCGGCATTGATAAATTCACCAAGACTGAACCAGCTTACGGCGAAAAGGGATGGAATGTTATAGCTAAGCCAACTGGCGAATTGCTTAATCTAGCTGATGGCAAAAATTATCCATATCTCTTCTGGGAAGGAATTTCCAAGAAAGAATTACCAGTAAGAAGAGGATTTGTAATTGCCCGTGCTGATGCAGATAAATTCCTGACGGAAAAATTGGCGATGATGGGACTTAATGAACAGGAATCAAAAGATTTTAGAGAATTCTGGGTAGCGAAAATGCAAGCCAATACTGAACCATATATATTTGTGAGCTTCCTCGGCACTGATGAATTCAATAAAATTGCGCCTCTGCAGATCAGCCCAGCGCCAGAAACTTTGATTCGTGTCTTTATGTTCTATAACCCACTCTCACAAAAAGTTGCTGTTGACCCACAATATTTGTCAGCTAAAGAACGTAAAGGATTCACAGTAGTAGAATGGGGTGGAACCTCCAGCGCTCCATGGCAAATTCAGTAATTAATTTATGAGAAATTCAGCGAAGAAATTTTTGATTGTGACGATTGGTTGGACAGTCCTAAGCATCCTTGTGATGCTGGGGCTGTTTAGCCTTGCAGATAAAGATTGGCTTAAGCCAGGGCAAATTGGCCATGGCGTGGCGGCGGTGATTGTGCCACATCATTTGCTGGTGGAGCCATATATGGAAAAGTTTTATGTACAATTGGCTGACGTTCGTCACGACTGGAAACGTGTTGTGATTATTGGTCCGAATCATTTTAATTATGGTACTCGCGCTGTGCGAAGTGTCCTGGAACTTAAAGGTGTGGATGGCCATGGTGAGAAATTTTCCATCAATATCGATCAGGAGGCTGTACGTAAATTGGCTGCGGTTGGGGCAGTTAATTTAGAGGACAAATATTTCGAAAGAGAACATGGAATTTTTGTGCAGGATAAATTTTTAGATAAATATTTTCCTGAAGCAAAAGTGGTGCCAGTGATTATTAAAAATGGTACAAGCTTAGCCAGTTTGCAAAGATTAGTCGAAGGCTTGCAGTCTTTGAATGATGGTGAGACACTGTTTTTGTTTAGCGTGGATTTTAGCCATTATACCAATGAAGATTTTGCTGTGAAAAATGATCAACGAACTTTGGGATGGCTGGCAGCGATGGGCGGTAGAGATGACGCTGTGCAGTTCGCATTTCTACGCGAAAATGCTAAAAGTTTCGACCAGGTTCACGCTGATTCGGTGGCTGTAGATTCACCAGAAAGTCTATGGATACTGGGGAAATTGGCGGAGAAAAATCATTGGAAATTTCAGCTCTGGGCCAGAACTTCCTCTGCGTCTATGGCTGGTATGAAAGATCCGTCACAAAATACCAGCCACATCTTTGGCTGGCTTAGTGAGTGATTTTGAGATCAGTGACTTTCTCACCAGTTTTTGCTGAAAGCATTTCCAGCAATTGATGTTGTTTCATGAAGAGTGCTTGCTTGGAAGGAGCTGAATTGGCAGCGATTTTTAAGACGCTATCTTGAAAACTGATCACCTGAAAACTTTGGCTATTTTGTGGAAGTAATTCAGCGATGATATGGCGGGCGGCCTGGCAAACTTTGATACCTTTGAATTCACGATTGAGGCCGAGGCGGGCGGCAGCAATTTCTACTAATTGATGAAAATCTGAATTCTGACTAGGGCGTTTTTGTTTGAATTCCTGAAAATTATCCGTGAAGGGATTCACAGTATAATTGGTAGGTTTCTTTGGCCATTTTTTTCCAGGAATATTTTTTGACATGTTGTAATCCGGATTCTATCAGACTTTGACGAAGCTGACCATCGTCGAGGAGTTTTTGTGTAGTTTGGGCAATTTCTGAAGGATGATATGGATCAAAAAAAAGGGCGTTTTTGCCACAGACTTCAGGCATGCAAGAGGTATTGGAGCTGGCCACTGGCGTGCCGCAGGACATCGCTTCGAGGGGTGGCAAGCCAAAGCCTTCATAGAAAGATGGAAAAATATAAACCGTAGCAAGATTCATCAAATCGATTAGTTCATGATCAGAAACTAGACCAGGGAAAATAATTTTATTTTGATTGAGTAAATCCTGACAGGCGGTAAAAACTTCATTGGCATAAAGACTATCTTTGCGACCAGTGATCACTAATTGTAGATCGTTATTTGCTGGATTGATTTGCAAAAGACGAAAAGCTTCAATGAGGCCGAGGATATTTTTGTGATCACGCCACACGCCACTATAGAGTA
>CAUJDC010000034.1 GCA_963169815.1 Patescibacteria group bacterium
CAACAGCTTTTGGCTGAGTCAAGTTTGGATTTAAAGCCTGAGACTGAAGCGAGGCTGAGTACGGGCACAAATGTGCGGCGCCAGGCTGCCGGCGGGAGGCGCCGCTTTGCAGCGGGCATCATGAAATCGCCCATAGTGTTGATGTGTGACGGACGCGAGGGCGCGAGGTGCGGCTGGTGCGGGTGCGCGATGGCGTTGACATCGTAGTCCCGACTCTTAAACTGTAGGTGAGATTTTTTTACATTTTGTATTAAAATAAAAATGAGTTTACTTCCAAAAGTTGGTACAGAATTGAACGTTGAGCAATTGGAGGCTTTAAAGGTATTTGCTAAGGCTTGTCGTCATGACATTATTCAGATGGTGACGAATGCCCAAAGCGGACATCCGGGTGGATCGCTTTCGTCGATTGATTTTTTGACTACGGTTTATCTGGGTGTGATTGCTCAGGGTGGAGAAAAATTGGTTTATTCCAATGGGCATATTTCGCCAGCGGCTTACTCTGTTTTGGCCAATTTGGGCTATCTTGATAGAGATGAAGTAGTGAGAGATTTTCGTCAAATTGGGTCAATTTTTGAAGGTCATGTGACGCGTCATGTGCCCGGCATTTGGTATGGAACTGGGCCGCTTGGAATTGGTTGTTCTGTGGCTTCAGCATTTGCTTTGAGTGAAAAACTAGGTAGGTCTAATCGTAAAGTTTTTGGCGTGCTTGGAGATGGGGATGCGCAGGAAGGTGAGGTTTATGAAATGATGAATTTTGCCGCCAAAAATCAGTTAAATAATTTGATTGTTTTTTGTGATGCCAATGGAGTTCAGTTATCTGATTCTTTGGCAAAAATTATGCCAGTGAATTTGAAAGGCCATTTTGAAGCGGCAGGTTGGTTGGTATTAGAAAGTAATGGACATGATTTTGCAGCATTGTGGAAAGCTTTGGCTCAAGCTTATGCTTCAGAAAAACCAGTACTCATTTTAGCTAAGACAGTGATGGGTAAAGGTGTGGATTTTATGGAAAAAGAGGGCTTGGCTATGAAAGCGATTTGGCATGGAAAAGCTCCTTCCAAAGAGCAGATCCAGCCCGCTATTGACGCTTTGTGTTTAAGTGATGTCGAGGCGCGGTTGTTAGAGAAAGTTCGTGCGGAAGTTTCCTGGAAACCTCAAAAACCAGAATTCACAGCTTCTTTGACTGCTAATAAATTAAATCCTGGGAAAGCGAAAGTTTACACTGAACTGACTGATTGTCGCACTGCTTATGGTATGGCTTTACTAGATTTAGCTGAGTTGAATCCCCAGGTGATGGCTCTAGACGCAGACTTACGAGGTTCAGTTATGACTAAATTTCTGGCTGAAAAATTTCCGGAGAGACATGTAGAATGTGGGATAGCTGAACAGAATATGATGTCTTTGGGGGGCGGATTTAGTTTGGCCGAATATGTACCATTTGTTTCGACTTTTGGGGCTTTTATGACTTCGAGAGCTAAGGATCAGGCTAGGGTTAATGATATTAATTGCACCAATGTAAAAATGGTGGCTACGCACTCCGGCTTGTCGGTGGGTGAGGATGGTCCAACTCATCAGTCAATTGACGATATGGGATCATTTCTCGGCATGTTTAATACTATGGTGATTGAGCCAGCTGATCCAAATCAGACTGATCGCATTATTCGCTATGTAGCGACTCATTATGGCAATTTTTATGTCAGAATGGGGCGTCATAAATTTCCAATTTTAACCAAAGAAGATGGTACTCCTTTTTATGGAGAAGATTATGCTTATGAATATGGCCGAACTGATTTAGTTCGAGATGGTGGTGAAGTCGCAGTTGTGGCTACTGGAGCGACAGTTTATGAAGCTTTTGAGGCTTGGAAAACTCAATCTGAGAAAGGTAAGCCATTTAAACTGATTGCGGTTAGCTCAATTAAACATTTTGATGAGAATTTGGTCAAATCTTTGAAAGGAGTAAAGCAAGTCGTAACTGTAGAGGATCATAACCTTAAATCTGGTTTATATAGCCAAATGGCCGTATTTATTCTGGAAAATGGTCTCCAATCACAGCTTAAAGGCCTTGGGGTGAATGAATATCAGTTCTCCGGCAAAGCAGAGGAATTATACTTAAAGGCTGGCATTTATCGTCAAAATATTGTAGAATATCTAGATAAACTACAATAAAAATAAATATGCCAGTAAAAAAAGAAGAATTGGTTCCAGGTCATCGTAAGATTAAAGTACAGGCTTTGGCTCTCAAAAAAGAACTTCGTCGCAAACAACGTTTTCGCGTGGCGATTTTTGGTTCGGCTAGAGTTAAACCTGGAGATAAAGTTTATAAACAGGTTTTTGAATTGGCTGAAATGGTTGGAGAGAAAGGTTATGATGTGGTTACTGGCGGTGGTCCGGGCTTAATGGAAGCAGCTAATGCTGGTCATTTCAAAGGCGATAAACTCAGCAAAGCAGAATCAATTGGTTTGGTAATTAAATTGCCTTGGGAAAATAGAGGTAATGATTATTTGGAAATCCAACATCGTTATAAACATTTCTCTAAGCGTTTAGATACTTTCTTGGAGCTTTCAGATGTGATGGTGGTGACTAAAGGTGGTATCGGGTCAATGCTGGAATTATTCTATATGTGGCAGCATTTACAGGTTTTCCTGGTTGGATATAAACCAATTATTTTGATTGGGAAAATGTGGGAAGAATTAATTGATTGGGTTAAAAAAACAACTCTTCCAGAAAAACTAGTCAGTCCAGAGGATTTTGATTTTATTTATATTGCCAAGAATAATAAAGAGGCGATGGAAATGATTAAAAAATTCCGCCAATTGGATAAAACAGAAGGCAAATTGCGCAAAATTATCTGCAAAGGCGCTCACTGTGTGATTCCAAAGAAAATACGCGAATAAAAGCTGTAACGTGACAAAAACTATTTGTGAAATATAGTTTTAAAAAATTAGCATCCTTATAATTTAATTTTTAGCCACAGTGGCGCATGATCTGAACCTATCACTTCAGCGTCAATATAGGCATCAATAATATTTTTTTCCAGTTTTGGATCAACAATAAAATAATCAATTCTCCAGCCCACATTCTTTTCGCGTGAGCGAGTTTTCATATCCCACCAGGAGTAAGCGATTGTATCTGGATGTTTATAACGGAAACTATCTATGTATTTTTCTTTGCCAATCAGATGATTCAACCAAGCTCTTTCAACATCCATGA
>CAUJDC010000035.1 GCA_963169815.1 Patescibacteria group bacterium
AGTTAATTCTTCATCGATTTGATCGGCGTATTTACGAAGTGTGAAATTGTCATAAGGACCACTCAAAACCATAGTCCAGACAGGAGTATTGTCGAAAGAAACTTCACTAACAATTGGGTCTGCGGCATCTGTAGGAAGGTCTGCTTTGGCAGTATCAACCGCGTCACGAAGACGGCGAATTGCATCTTTCAAATCTTCTTCAGCACGGAATTCAACTGAAACTGTACCAAAGGAATTAGAAGACACCGAAGTCATTTGCTTAATACCCGAGAGATTGGCCAGACGATTTTCAATTTTCTTTACCACTAATTCTTCAACGTCACTGGGACTAGCTCCTGGAAGAGAAACTGTAACTATACCGAAAGGAATTTTCACTTCCGGATTAGACTCCAGTGTGAGCTGAGTGAAAGAGAAAACTCCCCACATCAGAATACCGATGATCATTAAATAGATTACGCGAACATTTTTGAGAAAGAAGTTCAACCAGATTTTCTCGTCTTTTTTCTTGAACTCTAATTGTTGTAGATAGAGTGAATCGGAGTTCTGCTCTTTTTGATTGTGTTCAGTCATGTTTATTGATTAACAGTAGTAATGGCCTGGCCATCAGTTAAATCCTTGGCGCCTTTGACGATAATTTCTGCTGACGGATCCAGACCACCAATTACAGCAACCTGGTCACCAGCGATTTCACCGAGTTTAATTTCAACACGTTTGGCTTTGCCATTGTCATTGATGTAAACAAACTCTGATTCTGAGCCGATTGTAACTGCATCAAGTGGTATAAAAAAAACTGAATTTCCAGCTGAACTTTGAGGCAATAAATCACCACTGGCTAAAGGTAATTTAGCTTTTAAATTTTGATTGATCTTGAACATGATATTTGGCAACTGAAGTTTGATAGTTACCAATTTAGTTTTTTCATCAACTTTTGGAGAAATTGATTTGATTGGGACTTCGATGATATGACCTGCGAGTTCAACCTGAGCTGATTTAGTTAAGTCGAGATGGTCAAGAGTGTCAGTAGAAACACCAACTTCCAATTCATAACCCTTTGGGTCAATCAGTTCTGCAATAGCAGTTTGATTATTGACCAATTCGCCTGTTGTTAAATCAAGCTTAGTGATAATACCTGAGAAAGGCGCTTTGATATGCAATCCATCGGCCTGAGAATGAGCCAGGTCAACATTGAGCTTGCTGAGCGCGAGTTGATTGTTGGCATTGTCTATAGCCGTGAGTAATTGGATTCTGGTAGCATTGTACGCCTGTTGAGCGAGTTGCAATGCGTCGCTAGTGTCGCCAGTGAACCCGAGTTTAGTGCGGGCAGATTGAAGGTTTAGATCAAGAACCTTGGATTGATTTTCGGATTGGGCGATTTGGCCAAGCAACTGATTTTCTCCAAGTTGAGCAGCATCGAGGAGTGTACTGTAACCATATTTAGCTTTGTCGATAGCATCGTAGAGCTCTTCGATACCTTTGCTTTGAGCATCGAGAGCGGCTTGGAGTTTGGCAAACTGAGCAGTTTTTTCTGGAGAATCAGCTTGATCATTCAAATCGTCAATTTTTTGCTGAGTCTGAGAACGATTGTCCTGTGCGGAATTTAAAGTATAAATCAGATCATCAATATCGGTCTGAGTTTTGTAGATATCACGATCATTTTTTGAACGTGTAGTATATAGTGATTTATTGAGAATATTGAGAGCATCGCTTGTACCAGCCTGATTTTGTTCGATAACAGCCAAATCATAAGGAATAGCATCAGCCTGATGAATAGCGCTTTGAAGTTGCAATTCAGCAGTACGGAGCGATTCATTGCTGGTTTTTTCGAGATTAGCTAAAGACGCTTTGGCATTGTTATAGGTTGCTTCAGCGATTTTGAGCTGAGTTTCAGAAGAGTGTTCTGCCAGATTAGTACCAGTTAATTCAACAATCACATCGCCGGCTTTGACGTAATCTCCTTCACTGAAATTAACTTTTTTTACAGCAGCGGAAATGGCCGTAGTAAGAGACGCGCTAGTAGAAGATTTAACTGTACCAATAGCTGTAACAAAATTATCAACAGAATTGGCCGGTTGAGTAGTAGAAACTTCTGTTGAAGTAACTGGAGTTACTATGGCAACTGCTTCAGTTGACGGTTGATCAGTAGTTGAAGTCGCGGTTGCAGTTGTGGTTTCAACTGGTTTTGAATCTTCCTGCTTGGCTACTTGTTCAGTAGGATTAACGTTGGCAGCATCTAATGGTTTTTTGTCTAATTGACTATTGATGAAAGTGGCCAGGAAATAGATCACTAAGGTGGCTACACCAAGGAATAGTATCAAGTAAATAATAGCTCTAAACTTTTTCATAATTAGCTTTTTGAATTTATGAGCGTGCATAGTACCCTTTTTTTAACCACTTGTCAAAACCTATTTTTGTTTTTTGGTATACGGATAATTGGGATGCGTTAATTAGTTAAAGATGGCTTCTGGGGCTGGTTTTATGATATAATGCGAGGATTTACTTTATAAAGCCTAAAAACGTGGAGGTTGGACTAAATATATTGAGCTTCATGATAGCATGTACATTGATGTGGGTGGCGGCTGGTTTGATTATAAATGGCGTGGAAAATCTGGCTAAGGGAATTAGAGTTAACTCTTTTATAGTGTCTTTTCTGGTACTGGGGATTGTGACTTCAGTAACTGAAATGTCAGTGGGCATTAATGCCATTATGTTGAAAACTCCTGAGGTGTTCGCAGGGAATTTAATTGGCGCGTCATTTGTTTTGGTACTTTTTGTCATACCACTTCTGGTAACTTTACATAAGGGAGTAAAGTTTCATTCAAATTTTAATGCGGAGAAAACTTTTTTCTTCCTTATACTGATTTTGGCTTCTGCGTTGGTTACATTGGATGGGGTAATGAGTATTTTTGACGCTATATTGTTGATACTGATGTTTGTTTTTTTCTTTTACTTTTTCCAACATTTCAAAAAAGTTGAAGATGAATTGGAAACTAAAAAAATTAATAACAAGTCACTATTAATAAATTCTTTAAAGATTTTAACTGGGACAGCAATTGTTTATTTCTCCAGCGAAACTCTGGTAGAGAAAACTATTTATTTCGCGGCCTTGATGCATGCTCCAACTTTTTTGGTAAGTTTATTTATTCTATCAATAGGCACGAATGTGCCAGAGTTAGCCATCGCAGTAAACTCGTTGGCTCAGAAAAAACCTGAAATTGCCTTGGGAGATTATATTGGGTCGGCAGCTTTCAATATATTTTTGCTGGGTGTATTTAGTTTAGTGAGTGGAACATTTACTCTTGATACCAATCATTTTGGCATGATGTTACCAATTGTGGCTATTGGATTTTTATTATTCTTTTTCTTTAGTAAATCACACAATAAACTTTCTTTTTGGGAGGGTGTGGCCATCCTGATGGTATATTTCACCTATGTGCTGGTGCAGATTTCCGATTTATTGAATTAGGAAAATTTAAAAAAGATTTTAAGTTTTGCTCATATCGTTGCATTAGGGTGGGGTAGATTCAACTTGTACTTATATCTGCATGGTGCGGATATTGGTCGGGAGAATTGGCCCTTAAAAAGGAGGTGCACCTTGCCCGACTGGGATGCGGTTTACAACTGGACGCCCCATGTCTGGTGGACCATCCTGCTGATGGTCTACTTCATCTACAAACTTCGCAAGCGACTGACCGCCGCGGAACGTCGTCTGACCGAGCTGGCGAAAAAGCAGAATTGTCTGCTCAAAGCCCTCGCGGAGGCTAGGACTGACAAAAAGGAGGTTCAAGAAAATTCGACTGAAGGGCAGGAGCAAAAGTCGACCCACAAAAAGACCAAGCAACTCTCACTGTTCGATCTGGACATTCAGGAAGAGATGTCCAAAGGAGTCAAAGTCATGGATAAAATGAAGAAAGACAAAGGCATCATCCGCGAAATCGGCCTGTTCAAGGCCGGTATCATCCTGGGGCTGGCTTACGCCCTGTTCAACCTGCTGCGCGAGGCTTGGGACAAGGTCAAGCACCACTTCGACGAGGACGACGAAGGCAAGGAAAAGGAAGAAGATTTACTCTTCCGAGCCTTTGCCCTCAATGAAGGGCCTGAAAGAGGATTTTAAAAAATCCTCTTTTTCAGTTCTGAAATTTCAAGATAAATTGGTTAGTAAAATTGGATACAAACTTTCTGTGCATGTTAGGTATGTTAGGTATGTTAGGTAGCTAAAACGATTGCTTGACAAGGTGAAGAATTAATACATAATAAGATCTTATTTTGTTTTAATAATAAATGAACAGAATACCAGGCAGCATAAATTCTCTGGCTGAAACAATTCTGAAAAAAGAAAGTCTACCAAGAAAGTTTGGTGATAAGATCGATGCGATATTGGAAGACTTTATGGTAGAAGCAGAGATAGCTGAATTGTCTGATACTTTATTGTCTGTGGCGGTAGCTGTGGCTAAAAAAAACATCGACTTAAAGGATGAAGAAATTTTGTCCAAAATTTGTATACATTTAAGATTTATTATACAAATTTGGGTCGATGAGCAGAACGAAGGGATGAATGGCCAGGTTATTGATACTGAATTAATTGATAAAGTTAAAAAACTGATTCTGAAAAAAGCTAAAGCTTTTGGTTTTACAGACAAAGACATAACTGAAGTTTTTACTCCTACTCCAAAAAATCTGGAAATAGCCAGAGATAAGTTCGGCAAAAAAATGAGTTTGACTATTAACCATATATTAGACGAGAAAAAACAGAATTAACGAAAAACTGCAGCTTCAGAACGGAAGAGCGTTAGCTGGCAAGATTAAATCTGAAATTTAGCTAGAAATTTGCAATTAGCAGTGATACAGTTCGACTGCTAATTTTATTTTGATAACTGAGCAAAATTTATGATAAAGATTTATGGTGGAAAAATGGGTTCATCATTCAGAGCACATTGGATGTTGGCTGAAGCTGGCCAAGAATACGAAACAGTACCAGTAGACATGGCTGCGCGTGAACATAAAGAAGAAGCTTTCTTGAAACTCAATCCAATGGGACAGGTACCTGTGATGGTTGATGGAGATTTTGT
>CAUJDC010000036.1 GCA_963169815.1 Patescibacteria group bacterium
ACGTTCTACTGTGGGAACTGTGACTGAAATTTATGATTATCTCCGTTTACTATTTGCCAAAGTAGGTACTCCTTATGACCCGGTTAGTGGTAAGCCATTAACTCGTCAATCGGCCTCAGAAATAGTAGAAATTATCTCCAATTTTACCGAAGGTAAGAAAATTCTCCTCTTGGCCCCAATTATCAGTCAGAAAAAGGGCAGTCATTTAAAAACTCTCGAAAAGATCAAAAAAGATGGCTTTGTCCGTGTGCGCGTCGATGGCGAAGTTCTCAATGTTCCTGATGTACCAGAATTGGATGAGAACAAAAAACACACAATCGAAATTGTCATCGATCGTTTAATTGTAAAAAATTTCAAGAAAATCTACCAGGAAATGTCCAATGGTGACAAAGTTGAAACGCCAAATCCTGATCGTACTCGTTTAGCTGACTCTGTGGAGCTTTCTCTGCGTCAGGGCAATGGCCAAATGTTGGTTGTCGACCATGACAGCAAAGAAGAAAATCTTTTCTCAGAGCAATATGCTTCTGATTCCGGTCTCAATATTCCCGAAATCACTCCAAGTCTCTTTTCTTTCAACTCTCCTCAGGGGGCTTGTGAGCATTGTCATGGTCTCGGTACTAAATTGGAAATCGACCCAAAACTGGTAATTCCAAACCCTGGCCTCACTCTTGCCGAAGGCGCTATCATGCCTTGGTCTGCTACTACCAGCCATCTCACTTGGTACAACCGTATACTCGAGGCAGTAGCTGAAGAAAGCGGTTTTTCAATACACACGCCAATCAAGAAACTCAGCAAAGAAAATCTCAAAACTGTTCTTTATGGAACAGGAGACACTCGCTACAAGATCAAATTAAAGGGCAAACAATTCGATGAAGAAAGTGGTGGGGGCAGCGGCTTCAATGGCGAATACATGACTCGTTTTGAAGGTGTAATTCCAAATTTGGAACGTCGCTATCATGAAACTGACTCCGATTACATTCGCAAAAAGATTGAGAAATATATGCAGATTTTGATCTGTCCTAAATGTGAAGGCAATCGCCTAAAACCGGCAGTTCTGGCTATCAAAATCAATAATCTCTCTATTATTGATGTAACCAGAATTTCTGTAAAGAATGCCCATACTTTCTTTGGTAAATTAGACCTTACTCAGTCACAACAAGAAATTGCCAAAATGATTATTAAGGAAATTAATAGTCGTCTGCAATTCCTTGAAGATGTGGGACTTAGTTATTTGACCTTGGACCGCGCCGCTAACACTTTGTCGGGCGGTGAAGCCCAACGTATTCGTTTGGCCACTCAAATCGGCTCTAAACTCTCAGGAGTTATTTACGTCTTGGATGAGCCATCAATTGGTCTTCATCAAAACGACAATGCCAAACTGATCAACACTCTCATTACTCTGCGCGACCTCGGTAATACTGTGATCGTGGTAGAACATGATGTCGATACTATGCTGGCTTCAGATTATATTCTCGATATTGGTCCGGGAGCGGGGAAGAATGGAGGACGAGTTCTGGCCTGCGGTACTCCAGCCGAAATTATGAAGAATCCAGTTTCTATTACTGGCAAGTATCTTGCTGGCAAAGAAGAAATTCCAATTCCTAAAAAACGCCGTAAATCCAATGGCCACAGCCTGAAGATTATTAAGGCCGCTGAGCACAATCTCAAACAAGTAACTGCCGAATTCCCACTCGGAACTTTCATCGCAGTTACTGGTGTTTCTGGTTCAGGAAAGTCCACTCTGATCAATGATATTCTAGTAAAAGAGGTCTCTAAAGCTATTTACGGCACTAAAGCTACTTCCGGAGCGCATGAAGGTATTGAAGGTATTGAACATCTCGACAAGATTATTAATATCGACCAATCGCCAATCGGACGCACTCCTCGCTCCAATCCTGCTACTTATACAGGTGTATTTACCGATATCCGCGATCTCTTTGCCGCTTCTCCAGAGGCCAAGCTCCGCGGTTATAAGTCTGGCCGTTTCAGTTTTAATGTTAAGGGTGGTCGTTGCGAGGCTTGTCAGGGAGACGGTATCAAGAAAATCGAAATGCATTTCCTTCCAGATATCTATGTAACTTGCGAAGTCTGTAATGGTAAGCGTTATAATGCCGAAACTCTCGAAGTAACCTATCGTGGTCGCAATATCGCCGATGTCTTGGATATGTCTGTCGAAGAATCTTTGGAATTTTTTGATGCTATTCCAAATATTAAGGTTAAACTCGATACACTCCATCAGGTGGGCCTTTCCTATATCAAACTCGGCCAACAGGCTAATACTCTCTCTGGTGGTGAAGCCCAGCGTATCAAGCTGGCCACTGAACTTTCCCGCAAATCTACCGGCCAAACTCTCTATGTTTTAGACGAGCCTACTACAGGTTTGCACTTTGATGATGTCAAAAAACTGCTCGACGTTTTACAAAAACTGGTTGAAAAGGGGAATACCGTTCTGACTATTGAACATAATCTCGATGTGATCAAATCCGTCGACTATATCATCGACCTCGGTCCAGATGGTGGAGATGGTGGTGGCAAAATCATTGCCCAAGGTACCCCTGAAGAAGTTTCTAAGGTCAAAGGTTCGTACACAGCAACTTGGTTAAAAAAGATGCTGGCCTAATTTACTTCTCCTATCAGGAATTAATTTAAATAAATCTAATTAAAGCCTCCTTTATCGGAGGCTTTTTAGTTAAATTTATTTAATAAAGTTTAATAAACTTTAATAAAATCGCGTAAAATTTAATCATCAAGTATAGGTTCATATATATAGTGTTAACTCAGTTTAGTTTAATCTAAGCTAATTAAATGTAGAAAATATGTGCAAAAGTAGTTCAAAAGTTGTTTAAAATTTAATAAACTTTATTTAAATATAAAATTCCTATTGAAATAAGAATATAGCTATGTTAAATACATTGTAGTCAAACAAAAGTGCCTGTAACGATTGATGCACATTAAAAACAATGATAAAATTTGGTTAAATAAAAAAGATTTGGCCCAAAACAAAAGATAGTATAATATCTCAAGCCAAAATTGTTTAAAAATTAACCGAATGCAGGAAAGAATACTAACTCCCGAACAAGTTGCCGAAATTATACAAGTGCATCAATTCACTGTCTTAAAATTTATTAAGCAGGGTAGACTTATCGCCAGTAAAATCGGCCGCGTATATAGAATTAGAGAAAGTGATTTAGATCACTTCCTCGACCAGGCCGCCGGACAACCCGGCCGCACTGCCAAAAAGAAAAATGATGGTTCGGAGTTACCCAACCAAGATATTAAAAGCAAAAACAAAAACAAACCTTCCCTTACTCCATCCGAATCGGTTGCCAGCACTGCAGATGAGCCCATTGTTCCGGAAACAAAAATAGAATCCGAAAACGATCAAACTCACCAGTATGGCGGACAGAACCACTATTTCATACTAAAATAACACCAAATGATCTACAACTGCCTAAATTGCGGAATCGCAATCTCCACCAAAATCGACAACTGTCCGCATTGCAAAATCAGCAATTTAGTAGCAATTGAACATCTCTCCGGCAAGACTGCTAAGAAAGATTACTTCGACTGGAAAGAAAAACTCAAAGGATCTATCCTCACCCTGGTCGCCCGCTAATACTCCTTCAGACCACTCTCAAACTTTCGCCCTAGAATACCTCAACGCCCCGCTACCGCGGGGCTTTTGGTTTGAGCCTCTCTAAAAGTTTGTGCGCACAGACTTTTGAGGGTCGAAGTTGGCTTGCCATAAACTTTGGCGCAACTCACTCACCTGCAACTTGGTCATGTGACTATCTTTACCCTCACCCTCCACACTGCTTGCTGACGATGTTGGCAGTACAGACACGAATCTTATCGAGTGGGCCATAGGTGTCTTTGACGATAGTCTGTAATTCATTGAGGCTGACAATCATTTGATCGAGGCCTGAATCACGAATCTGTCGATATTTTAAATCATATGCAGCAACATAACCCTGTTCACTACCATAATTTGCTGAACGTTTTTGCACTTTAGTAATGTCGCCATAAAGCAGCTGCTGATTAATAACTGGCGGATATGTTTTAGTATCTCCATAGTAAAAAGGAGCATTTTCCTTGGCTGTACCAGAAATATCTTCCCAAATAGTAGCTTCCTGAACCGGCGCGCCATTGACCTGAGCTCCTACTATTCTGCCAAAGAAATCACCAGCGCTATCAGCACTGAGAGCAGTTAGTAAACCTGGATTGGCAGCTATCCTTTTTTCCATGGCTGTCCAGCGTTTTTTAGACCTCTCGGCAAATTTTTTGCCGAGATTTTCTATAACCTTAAAAGTATTTTGTAGATCAGCTATTTTCAGTCTCAAGGCATCCAGATTAGGGTCTGAACAATTTCTATATGCTTCTAATTTATTTTCATACTTGGCCTTAAACTTATTGTAGAGCGTATTGGCAGTAGCATTATCAAAATACCCAGCATTCACAAATCTGCTAATGAAGGCGCCTTTCACATCAGGGTTTAAAGCAACTTTCTGCTCTTTTTCTGCCTGGCTGTCCTTTGGATTTGGAGAAGGGGAAGTGTTCACAAAATGTCTCAGATAATAAAGTTCCGCTGACATTTCATAATATTGGGCTTTTATTTTATCGGCATTAGTGGCGTCGCAAACATAGAAAGCTTGGCGAATCTGCTTGCGGGCTTTGTCGATACGATTGAGTAAACTATCAATATCAGAGAACTGACAATAGTTGTTATTATAAACCACCAAAATATCATTCCAATAATCTGTAAATCCTTCGCCATCAAAGTCGATACCATTGGCCAAGAAGTTGCCAAAGTCTCTCGAGCAGAACAGTTGTTGACCACTGTCAGAGTTATTCGACAAACCTTGTGCTGTCGCAATTTCCAATCGAGGCACAGAGAGCCAGACCAACACAGCTACCCAGGCCAATACCATTCCAAAGATTAACACAAATTGTAGGTTTTTTAACTGCATACTTGTTTTTCTTTGAGTTTGTTACAGGCCAATGAAGAATAAATTCCCGGTACTTTTTCAGTCAAAGTTCTGAATTGTTTTTGGAAAGTAGTGAAGTAGTCATTCATCTGTTTCATCTGATCTTTCAAATCTTTGAGCGGCTCAACCGCACCATAGGCATCACCAGAGACGGAAGATACCAAAGTGTCATAAGTCTGCTTGGCTAAATCAGCAGTAGCATTGTTCTGAATTTTCTTGAAAATCTGTGCCTGAGAGGCACTGTCACCGGCAAGACTGGCTTCCAGTTCAACATAATTATCTACCTGCGAAGGTAATGGCGACGGATCTACCGGCTTACCAGTTTTAGCTGCTTCCAATTGGCGTTTGGTTTTTTGGGCATAATTCCAGAAACCATTCTCCTTGGAAAATTTTGCCCATTCGTCAGTGATATTTCCAACTGTGAGTAAATCGTCTTTCGCTGGTGTTACAACCGGCACAAAGCTGACATTTATATTCATACCAACCATACCCAAAGCAGTACCTGCTGCATTTTTACAAAGCCCACTTTCACCTAGATTTCCTGTAGCTTTAGCTGGGATCAGACTGTGGCTGATGGTTTTTTGTAAGCCATCATTAATAAATTGAATATGACAGGCAATACAGTTGTCTGTTTGGTTGAAGCTGGCTGTTGCAGGTTTTTCCACAAATTCTAAACTGATACAAATGATGTCATCACAAAGATTTGGCTGATCATAATCTGATGGGGGAGCGGCTGGTATAGGTTTAATCGATTCAGCAGTAGGCGCAGTTGGCACAGGCACATTTGGAACAGCAGTATCTCCACCACCATTATTTCCATTAGCCTTGTCCGCATCCTTTTCTGGCGGTTTTGGCTGACAGGGGAGTTGGCCTGCCTGAGCTTTCTTATCAAAATTATCCAAAGCATTTTCTAAACCTTTGGCAGAAAAACACTGATTTGGATTAATGCCTCCCAGGAACATTGCTGATTTATCTTCAGGATTATTGGCAAAACTATCACAGGCCGGCTTATCTTCTGTTTTACCGCTACCAGCTGAGCCAGAACCACCAGTACCTGTCCCTACGTCTACGGGAATTGGTGTACTACCAGAGCCACCACCTGTCCCCCCAGAACTTGAAGTAGTAGAACTACTATCGTCACCGCTATAGGGAGCTCCAAAAGTTACCTGTTCATTTTTCTTAAATAAAATTATTTCGATATTATTCAAATCATTAACCAGGTCAAAACCTGAATTGCCTGTATCACCATCCTGAAACATTTCATTCGGCCTGATCTGTGCATCTACTGTTGCGGCCAGATCTAGCGAGTTCTTTTTATTATTAAAAGTCGCAATCATCTGATTGTAAATCGTCATCGCCTCAGGAATACGCATCAAAGGATTTCTCTCCAAAATTGGCGATATATCTCCGCCCAAAATCAGTGACATTCTTTTTGGTGGCAAGCCATATTGGGCAGCCGTTTCTTTGATGGCATTACCCATTGTTTCTGATTGAGTCTTGGAGTAAATCAGCAAATACATATTCTGACCTACTTTAGCGGGATCAGTTGATCCAAAGCCATCGCCCCAGTCTAAGCCTTTATTTCCTTTGCCACGAAGAGCATATTCGATTCGAGTTGAAACACGGCCATTTGGATCTTCCAAAACATTACAAGATTGATCCTGCGGACTGGCTTCATCTGCAGCGAAGCCTATCCACGGATGAAGTGGTGCGGTCAGGAACATCAGTATCCCAATTGTGTAAACAATTTTTTTCATTACAAACATTTGGTTGTGGTGGCATCAATAAAGCGTAGCGGGAAAGTGTCCGTTTGCTTACGGATTTCCACCAGGTGATCGCGATATTTAACAAGTTCTGCAAAAATATCCATATACTTCACATGCATAGTCCAGGAAGTTTTAAGTTGGGCATAAGCCTCTAGTGTCTGATCCAGTGCTGCTTTTGCCTGGGCTGGTTCTTTATCCACAAACTCAATTCTCTTGGCCGTCGCATCATTCAAATCCACCAATGTGCCAGTAATACTGGTCACACAACCTCTGGCCTGGGTTGAACCCCAATATTGCGGCTGTAAAATCTGATTCATCTCTTTCTGTATTTCAGTTTTTTTAACTGGATCAGTTTCACTTTCTAATTGCGTCTTCAATTTACAAATATCAGCATTAGCAAATTCGCTGCCATTAGCACATTTATCCAGAGCTGCCTGTGGCGTACCATCAAATAGAGCGTCACGCTTTGTATACAAAGCAGCCGCATAGCAGAAATAGCTGTATTTGAGTGGCTCAATTTGTTTCAGTCTATCCAGATTGTAGTACTGAAATTTCTCTGGAGAGAATCCCAGCAAGGTTACTCCTAGACAATAAGGATTTGGATTGGCTTCTCCATCGACTGGGTTACACACTGCAATCGATTGACAAGTCATATCTTTAACATCGGCACCACTACCCGAGTCCTTGCAGAGATTTCCTCCCTTTTTGGCATAATCCTTCAAATTCACAGAAGGGAAGCCTTTTTCCGGATCAGTCATTAATTTCTTTATTTTCTCATTGAAATAGTCATTGGTCTTTTTAGTATAAACATTGGAAATGTCCTGAATATCCATTTCTGCAACTTTGCCATTAAAACAAAAACTATTCACAAAACTATCCGGATCCTGCGGCACTGTGTCCGCGGCTCTGCCCCAAAAATTTCCCACAACCAAGAGTATCGCCATGACGAGCATTCCACCCATGCTGATTTTTATACCCAGATTCTTCATACACAGGTTTTTAGGTAACAAGGTAATTTCTGTTCAAAGCTGGAAATATTCACAACCATTTTCATTACGTCCAGATTGAGTGCTCGTAACTTGCTATTAATTTGCTGATACTTTTCAACAAAGAGGGAAGCTTTCTTTAGATTGGAAGTTGATGTGGCTCGTAGTTTAAGCATATTGCCAGCGTCGGCGATGTACTTATTAGCAAGTGCACTACAGCGAGCTAAGCCAACCGCCTGCGAGCTATTAGTTGCACCCGCGTCACTAGCTACATCCAGTTGAACGCCAACCAGTTCATTGTATTTTAGATTGATCATAGTCTTGAACTGGTCATAACGTTGCATAGCCAAATCCATCAATGAACTTGTTGAACTCTTATTTCTAAAATTGTCCTCCATAAAAGTTGTGTATTTGGCGAATTCAGCATCGCCATACTTGGTCATTTCAATTTCACAAATTGCAGAACCAATTTTATTGGCTGCTGCTTTGTCGTCTTTTGGTATCACGACACTAGTCTTACTACCACCGTCTTCAGCAAAGCCAGTTCTAGTCCAATCAAAAGACCCTCCAATCATAAAAATCACCAATAATGTCAGTGTTATACTGAGATTTTTCACTGCCCGATTGTCTGTTTGTTTTTGGTTTTTGGTCATATCTTTATATTATAGCACATTTTGGCTTATTCTTCAGTCTTAACTGTCTTTATTTCTACAATGTTACTTTCACGGAAAATTTCCGTATTATCTTGACTCGAAATTACTGCCATTAGCTTATCTCCTGGAATCAAATCAGCTGTATGATCAATCGCTGCAGGGCAAGGACAAGTAGCACAAGCTTCACTCACTACATAGACGCCAGGTCCCAAATCCTTGCGCGGATCAATCAAATCATCAGCAGGGTTGAGTGGATCTGTGCCACGTTTCACTTCAGCGCCGTCCTTCACTCCACCATCATCCGTATCAGGATCATTTGGATTGGTCTTATACAAATCAGTTTCTTCCTTATCGCCAAGGCCATCTCCATCGGTATCTTTATCATCAAACACATTCAGCGGGTCTGTTCCATTCTTCAAAACTTCTACACCATCTGAAACACCACCTTTATCTGTGTCCGCATCACTTGGGTTTGTTTTGTATTTATTAACCTCATCATCGTCGGACAAGCCATCACCATCGCGATCCAGATAATCATCCTTCGGATCGAGCGGATTGGTCTGTCTGATCAAAACTTCCACACCATCTTTGACTCCGCCATTATCAGTATCAGCATCTTGAGGATCAGTACCATATTTATGTTCAGCTAAATTTTTCAATCCATCACCATCTGGATCATCATCAGCGTCACTTGGATCGAGATAATTCAGTCCATGTAATTTCTCCCAGAAATCCGGAATTCCATCGCCGTCAGTATCAATTGATGAACAATCAAAGGCCGTCAAAACACGATCAGCCAATTTAATAAATTCACCTTTATTTAATGGCACTTCTGGGTCTTTAGCTTCATCTGCGGTTAAAATATAAGTATTCTTTAACTGCGCTCCATTCTTCAGATATGGCGTCAATTCCTGAGCTGCCTGCATATATGGCAAATAATATGGTTCGGTTACAGGAACTTTCGTTAAATCAATTATCCCCTGTCTTTCCAACGCTTCCAAAATAATCTTCACTGCTTCAGCTTTGGTAATTGTTGCTTCAGGTGCAAATGGAGTCTGACCAGAAATCTTATCAATTTCACCTCTATAACCAGTGATAAATCCTTGGAAATACGCTTCTTTGGTCACCGCAAAATACCATGGTACTTTGCCTTCAATATATGGGATGTCCGTAAACACACCTGGTCCAGTTTTAGCTTCTGGACGAGGCACAATACAGAATGTATCGAGCATCACCTTAGCAAATTCATGACGTTTAATTGGTTCGGCAAATCCAAACTTCAACTGATTTCCAGTCGGGATGCCAGCCAAAATTCCACGCTGATAAAAATTCAAAATCGCCTGGAAGTATGGATTCTTTTCGTCCACATCAATAAACGGAGAAGTCGCTTTACTCAGAGGATTTTTTCCAAAAATCTTTTCAAAACTATCGCTGTAGCCATCGCCATCCGAGTCAGCCAGGAGGGGATTTGTGCCAGCTAAATATTCATCCAAATTAGTTAAGCCATCTTTATCATTATCTTCGCTGGCATCGGCTGGATCGTCGATATTTAGGCCATATTGTTGTTCCCATAAATCAGGTATGCCATCTTTATCTGTATCAAATTTAGGTCCCTTGCCAGAGCTATCACCCATGAATAATTTGAATTTATTGGCGTCCAAAATGGTCACTGGCTTATCAGAGTTAAAGGCTGTGTGGAATTCGGCCAATACTACTTTGCTGTTATCAGACTTAGTCAGAGTAATTTCAAAAATAAGCGGCTCAGTGAGGTCAACTGCATTCTTGATATTGAGTTTCAGTCTGTTGTCATAGAGATAAATATTTCCTCCACTGTCCAGTACGGCCATTCTCTTCAGTGTTGATTTTTCTATTAGCTCAACACCACCAGCAAATTTCTCACTGTCCGCCGGTATTTTCTTTATTTCATAATCACCTGTAAGTCCAGTCTGTTCAATAAATTCTTTCAAATGAACTCCCTTGAACAGCGCTACAGTTCCAGCATTATAAGGGAATGTTGGTGGATCCATCACCACATCAGTATTGGAATCCGAAACAATAAACAATGTAGCCACAACTTTGCCAGCTGGATCTTTCACAACTACACGAGTAGGAATGAGCGGCTCTTCAGCAGGTAATGCTTCAATGCTATAAGCAGGATTTTTCAAAATAATTCTACCTGTCTTCGGATCAATTTCTGCTATCACATTTCCAAAAGCATCCTTGACCACCACAGTGTCATTGAGGTTCAAATCACCAATTTCAAACTTACCTTGGTCATCAGTTAAATATTTACCAAAAGCATTGGCTTTATCAGTTTGAATCACATCCTTCACGCCCAATCTGTCACGAATCAAAGTAATAGGTATATCATTTTCCGGTTTGACCACAGAACCACTTGCGAGGCTTCCAGCATCTTTTTCAATCTTCAAATCTGCAGAACTTTCATCCAATTTAACTTCCGGCACATAAACCTTGATATCAATTTCCTGCTGGCCTGTATTACCGGATTGATCGACCAAGTTGAGCATCACTTTATGGCTATCGAGATTCTTGTATGGGCCGAGATAGAAAATCGAATCATTCAAATCATTATTATTAATTCCATCCCCATCGCTATCTTCATCAGGATTTAAATCACGTCCCAAGTTCTTGTCATTGGTCTTGTCTCCATCACCATTACTGTCATTTTCCAAATCGGTATCCATGTAATAGCTTTCAATTTCGCCAAATGTATCAAATGATTTGCTGGCATCTATTTTGAGTGTTTTGAAAATCGCTACTTCACGTTCAGCAGGTCCAGCCACAGGCAGAGGAACCTGTCTATCCCCACAAATACTTGGAGCCAAAATTGCCTGATCAGATCTCGTGCTGCGGAAACCAGTTTGATCAAATGATCTAACCACTCCATAATAAATTCCATTTGGTAAATTCAAAGTTGTCGCAGGCGTATCAGCATTGTCCAGAACATCTATCTGCATTGATTGTCCAGCATCAGCTCGAGTATAGGCATCGCCTGGAAGTCTAATTTGCGCGCTGCCACCATTAACAGAAGTATAGGTCGTTTTCATTTCAATCTTGGCTCCTGGGAGCAGATGTTGGTCTTTAACTGTATTAGTAGAATCAATCAATATCACCGCGCCATCTCCAAGTTCAATCTCGACTTTGGCCCCAAAACTTTCCGGCAATTTAATCAAGTCATATTGCTTCAATTTTTGATCAGCCATCTGTTTATCGCTTGACCAAACTTTCAACACGCTGTCTTTGCTGGCATAAATTTCCATTCCACCCTCGAGTGCTGTTTTACTTCCACTGACCAAGGCTTTTTGTTCTGGTCCATCAAAGTCCACTTGTCCGCTAACTTGATCAGCGATCAGCTGATATTTCTGTGGAATAGGCAAGTTATAAGCAACGCTTCCTTCTGGTGCAGCCTCCAGTGGACTGGCTGTTTGTTCAAAAGAATTCAGATAAACAAATTTCCTCAAACCATCGGCTTTCAAATCATTAATCACTCCACTATAAGCCCCGCCACCAAGATGATCGCCTACAATCACTTCATAACCATTTAGATTTGTATCGTTGGCTTTATTCCATTTTAAATCCAAAGTTTTATTTCCACTGAATGTAGCGCTAAATCCTGTTACCGCTGGAGCAGCTGGGACATAGTCAGATAGACTTAAAGTCTTTGGCATGCCACCATAGAATTTACCAATCTTACCAGTCTTATTGTAATTTTCTTTGAAGTAAAGATTTCCTGCAAATGAATAGAATAAATCCTTATCGCTATCATTATCAGTATCCATGAAAGTCATTGTCGAAGGTAATGATAATTCTTCTTCATAATCGATAATCTTTTCATTTTTGGCTTCAGCTTCATTGTAAATAAACATACCCTTGGCAACCGGTTTGCCAACCATAGTGCTCGGTAAACCACTATTATTAACTATATCGTTAACGCTTGGCAGAGCCGCCATCAACTTACTTGGCTGATCGGCAATCATTGTTCCTTTTTCATAACCTGCGGCAATCAGTACATCGCTTGCAGTTGGTAAATCAGCCAGCATATTCGCCATATCAGATAGACTATTGGTATTTCCAAGAGAATGATTTAATTGATCATTTTCCTTAACATAAGCCATCATTTTACCTCTGAGATTTGCCAATTTCTTGGTTTCATCAAAACCATTTCCAAGCGCCAGCATGGTTTTCTGTAAATCAAAATTTTCCAATTCTTCAATTGATTTATTGAAAGCTGGATCTTTTGGATCAAACACAGCGCTTTGTGCAACTAGATGGATATCTTGGAAGTCACGATCAATCAATTCTTGATACTGTTTTGCCACTCTTTCCATTTCGATATTTTGTGTCTTCAATGCACTCACAGCTTCGGCCAAGAGAGGGGAGAAAGCAGCAAATTCTTTGGACAGAGTTGGATCGGCTGCCAATTGTTTCTTCAAATCATCAGGTAAAACAAAACTGGTATTACCACCCGGGACTGCATCATCCATGCCTTTGTTCAGACCGTCAGCAGCTTTGTTTGCGGCTTCCTGAGCTTTCTTGGACAGATCATTCACAATCTCCGTAAAGCCTACAGAAATAATGTTCACTTTATCTGCAACCAATTGCACAAAATCTTTCAGCGTCGAGAAGTTAAAGGCATTACTCAAATCTACCTTCACCGTCAGTATTACACGATCAACATAGTTATAACTGATAGGAGGAAATTGTAAGGCTAATCCTAAATCAAATGGCAGGAGAGGGGCAAGGCTTCTTTCCGTCATATGTTCTACAGTAGTTTTTAGTGTCATTTCAGGAGTGGGAATAAATCCTTTCTTGATCAAACAAAGAATTTTGAAAATGGTTTTCAAAATGCTGATAGTCGCTTTGACCGCACCCGGCAAGGCAGGGATTTTTGGAGGTGGAGGCAGATTTGGCATCGCCGGAAGCACAAGCGGTGGCAAGTCTGGTAACTCAGGTAGAGTTAGACTTAAATCTGGCAAGACTGGAATTGCTGGCAATTCAAGTTCCAGAGTAGGTAAGTCCGGTAAAACTATTCTTGGTAATTTAGGCAAAGTAATTCTTACCGGTCTGAATTTGATATCTGGCCAAACTATTTTCACACCCATCTGTATCTGCGACAGATCAATATAAATATCTGGAAGTTTAGGGAATGGAATCACTGGCGGACTCGGAATAAAGGCAAATAATTTCAAGATTAGTTCCAGCAGTGTGAAGCGCGCAGAAGTACATTTATCACATGAAGCCTGATAATCTATCATGAGTTGTATCATCAGTTTCCACGTCGCTATGGTTTCAATAATGGTGGCCACTGCATCCACCCAGGCATTAGCCTGATTCAACCACTTGGCGATATTGCCAACAGTGAAATTCAAAATCGCATCGATATAACTAATGATCTGTACCAAATATTTGGTGAGCATATTTCTCCAGGCCAATACCTGTCTTGGAATTTGTTTATAACCTTCAATTACTTCGATATTCTTTTCCACTGATTGAATCAGCTTGGTCATATCAACAGTAATGCTGTCACAGATCTTGGTGTAAGGTCTATCACCATAAACAGTTTCATCATTTTCAATGTAACCAGGAACCATTTTTGGAGTTCCATCTGCATTTGTTCCACCATTTGGATCAGGCACCATTTCTTTGAATGGTCCACATTTCCAAATCGACAAAACTCTATCAATCTCAGCTTTTTCATCACGCACCCACTGTTTAGAATCATTGACAAATCTATCAATTTCAGCTGGAGTTAAGGCTGGTACCATGATCAATACTTCTTCAGGCACAATTTGAATAACTGGAATTTTATTCAATTCATTGAGGACACCACGTATGCCTTTTGGTGAAACAGCTTCATTCTTAACATTTGGCGTGCCTTGAATTTGTGCATCAGCTCCCTTGGTTTGAGGAGATTTACCATCAGATTGCGGTTTAAATGCTGACAAGATATCTGGCAACAGAATATAAATATCTGGTAAATCTGTCAGCTTATTAATTACTTCTTCTGTTTGTTTATCAAACCAATCAGTGAGCACGGAAGGGAAGCCAGGTATACGAATATTGGCATAACCAGATACTCTAAATCCATAATTACCCATACTTGTGCTCGCTTCAAATCCACCCGTATAATTCTTTCCATCTTGAGTAGGTGTATCTGCTAGCGAACCATCATTGATTGTTCCATAAGTACCCGAAAGATCAGAGATAAATGTATTGGCGGTACTTAGCACTGATTCAGTAACATCACTCAGTGTGTCACAAAGTCCGGCAAAAATATCAAAAGGAATTACAAAAGTAAAACAGTTACCAGGTACCGGTCCAAAACCGATTGGATATGGTCCCAGACAAGTCGCCATAGCAACTTTACCGGTCAAAGTAGGGGACAGGTAAATACGTCCGCCTTGTGACCCATAACACAGTGAAGCGGTACAAACAAATGGTGGTCCAGGTAGTCCCCATCCAAACATCGGCGTACCGAAGTCATAACCTTTTGGTACACCCATTGCATTGACTGGTCCAGTAGCCAGGAAAGCATAGTTAATAGGAAGCGGAATACAGCCACCAGAACAAGTTAAAGCCGCGATCGCTCCTTCAATTCCTTCAGCCGCTCCTTCTAAAGCAGTATTCAAATCATCATAGGCCTTGCCAACCCCTGGTAATTCAGAAACAGTGTCACCTGCGCTGTTCTTACTGGATGAACTTCCGCCTCCAGCGCCACCCAAATCAATTCCAGGGAATGTGCCATAGTCCAGAAAATGCTGCATCGCAGGAGGGATTTCACCAGCTTGAGTTTGCTGGAACAACGACAAGTCCAATCCCAATTTTTTACCAGTTTTCGTATCGACAGTTTGCTGATAACCTGTCGGTGCGCCAGCATTAGGATCAGGCGTGACAAAGGTGCCATAAGTAATCGCTCCCGAAGTTGGATTTTTATTAATTGAATAATAATAAACCACTTTACCGGTCGGATTTTTCTCAGTTGTTGCTACGATATCCGGATAGCCATCCTTCACTGGATAGAGACTGGACATATTTTGTCCAACCGCGATTTTTACTTTTGGTAATTGTCCAACTGTTGCCTGATAAGTTATTGTACGCGTCGCACCAACCGGCATATCTACTCCAACAACTACGTACGGTCTGAGACTCATTCCAGTTTCACTGAGTTTGATTTCTCCTGCGCAATTCAGACACTTGATTGAATTCTTATCCAGAGTCACCGTTCCAGGCACCAGATCTGCTAGCAGTAGATTATTGATTGTACTTCCGCCTGAATTAACAATCTTAATTGTATATTCCAGCAAATCTCCCTCGCCCAAACTGCCATCAGTATTGGTCAAGTTTTTCACATTCTTCACTGAACTCACGCCTAATTTGGCATCTTCTTTGAGAGATTTAATTGCATAAGTCTTGTCTTCAGAAGCATTCTTGCCTGGCAATTTTATCTTTTCAAACCAGAGATCATCAGTTGGACCTGGCTGATTTCCAGCCATGCCATCATAAATTATATAAACCTCTTCTTTGAGATTATCTGTTTGATTTACATGTGCGCCAAGGTTTCCAATCAATTGTCCCTTCAGATTTATTTCCCCAGCTTTAGAATAATAAACCCAGATATTGCCCTTATCATCAGAAATTACCAGATCAGGATAACTATCTTTATTCATATCTGTTATACGCAACATATAGGCCTTATTTCTCGCGGAGAAATCCTTCAAGGCCAGATTAGTTCTGACGAAATGCGCATGATCATTTAAATAGGCATCCACACAAACTTCTCCCACTTTACAACTATCGGCAGTGGCCACAACAATATCTTCCCATCCATCATCATTGATATCTCCAACAGCCATACTGAGTATGCCATTTGGGAAAGTTAGAATATCTTCACGATTCACAAATTCTTTACCAGCATTTACATTTTCAACCAATTTAACCTCGCCATTTTCATAGCCGACAAATAAATCTTGATCTCCGTCATTGTCATAATCAATATTGGAAACATCTTTAATATTCTTATCGCTAGTCATTACCAATTGACCAATGTCTTTGGTATAACCAGTACCACTGTAAAGGTTGTCACCAGTAACCGGATCATTTTGATTATTAAGTCTGACAGTCGGATCACCAAGCACCACACCACCATCAGAGGCATAAGGTAAATTAGCTTCACCAACAGTATTTCCACCTGCAAATAACAAGACATTTTTATTATCTCCCCTCAGACCAATACCATCTTCGCTATCAGCAGCTTCCAATGAAACATAAGCAAGCCCCGGCGCTTGATCCGTACTAAGAATCTGTGACAAGTCTGTGTAATAGTAACCTTTAGGCGCCGCACTTGAATTACCAGAATAGGATTTGGTCCATTCACGATCAGCCAACACGGCCAATTTCTTCATATAAACCCCCGGCGCCATTCCAGCACTCAATTTGGTTGTGGCTGGCAATTCTTTCACGTCGCCGAGATTTCCGGTCGAGATAGTTACTTCAGCAATTGATTCTCCTAGTTCATCAATTGTCCAATTAATCTGCGTGCCCTGATAATTTTCAGTTGGCTTCAAATTCATCAATGGACTGAGCAACTTGATCTTCCCATCTCTACCAATTTCCGCCATCAAATTGCCACTCTTGAGGATTTTTACTTTCTCAGTATCATTTACAAATTGATAATCACTATCTTCACTGATTGTTCTAAATACATTGACCATTTCCTTTGTAGTTTCTATCTCATCAGTGCTGGCGACCATTTGAATCTGGCTTTGTGGTTTAAGCACAACCGCCACTTCCATTACATCTTTTTCAGCCGCAGTATCACTAACAATTTGTCTAACTGGTAAATTCTGATCGTCAGTTGCAACTAGATTCACTTCCAAATCTCCTTCACCCACAGCGGTAGCAAGTCCGCTAGGCATTACTTCAGCCAAACGCTTCTTTGGTTTCGGCTCAGTAATCATTGAAACAGCACTTTCCACTTTTCCACTGAAGACAAACCATCCACCCAAATAATTTTCTACACTTACTTCACCAAAATTCGCACCCAGTAAATTACCATAAAGAAATTTAGGTTTAATCGTCTGAAAATCTTCCGCATGGAAAATCTTGGTCAAATTGACTTCAACTTTTCCATCCAACATACCTGATGCTTTGGCAGTCAAACGCAACGGCCCAGTCAGAGTTCCAGTCTGGAAACTGATTTCAGCTATACCATTTTTAGCCTGGGCTTTATTGCTTCCAACTATGCTGCCCAAGCTCGTACTTTCAGGATTAACTGAGAAAGTCACCACAGTTGAATTGTCTTTTTCTACCAAATTGCCTCCAGCATCAAACAATTTTGCCTTCAGGTTATAAGTCTTACCTGGCTCAGCTTCTACTGTGCCATTTTCATTAGATAAATTAATCTGCACTGCCTTATCGGCATAACTCTTAATCTGGAAAGTCACTGGATTAATGCCGGCGCTACTAACAATCGCCACCAAGTCTCCAGCTTTCAGGCTGGTCTTTAATTTAAATTCTGCCAAGCCATCTACCAATTTACCAGTAACGATAGCTCCTCCTTTTCCACTCATATCTTGAACCTCGCCCAGTTTCGGATTAACCACTTTCACTGTCACATCTCCACTATAATCAGTCAAAACTTGGCCAATATTGTCACGAATCGCTACAGTCAAAGTCGTAGTATCTTTACTATTGGCAGTTAGTTCTGGTTTGTCCGCGGATACCACTAATTTCAAATCATCTCTAGTCTGAACTTTACCTTCAGCAACCACCTTGGCTGGTTTGAAGATTTGTGCCCCCAGATTAAGTAAATCGGCAGTGACATTATTAGCATTGTTTTCTGCAGTGGTAATTTCATCCTGATAAGAAGTCTTTACAGTAACATTTTCTGGATCCACACCGGAAATCAGTTTCGCCGTAAATTCACCAGTTACCGAACTGATTTGAATGCCTGGCAGAACTTTATCTTCATCTTGTTTGCTATCCAAAATTGCTTTTTGATCGCTTACGCCACTCAGTCCAGTCAGATCCGAGCTGGTGTCAAAAGTTAAGGTGTAACTACCATTATTATTTAAATTGCCATTCTTATCTTTGAGAAAAGCTTTGATTTCTGTAGTAGAAAGTCCGCCACTTGGAATAATTGGGGAAACAGCCCTGACTTCTGCCTTGGCTGGATCAAGAGCGTAAACTTCAATTAGCCTTTCATCAGTTGGAATATTTTTCCCATCAATAGCCGCGATTACAACAGGAAGTCCTGTCTTAGTCTTACTGCGCAGTACTGTCTCAGCAATACCATTCTTGACTTTAACGTTTAGCGGACTAAGTGAAGCATATTTACCGTCATCAGCATTTTGGAAACCAAATTTAACTATGCTGCTATTATCTTTATCGTTGATGCTGCCATCTTGATTGTAAATAGTAGCTTTCACGTATAATTCACTTTCTCCATCAGCAGGAATTCGATCTGTCTCTTCTGTATTGATTTGATTAGCATCAGCACCAGCCTCATCTGGAAGTGAGTAAACAGTCTTCGGAGCTATTTCAATTCCAGCCAGATATGCGCCATCTCCATCAGCTTCGAGGCCTGTCCCCAAACCAAATTCATAATCATCAGCTGGGTCTAGTGGATTTATCCCAGTCAAAACTTCGGCACCATCCCAGACACCGCCATCGTCGGTATCTGGATCATTTAGATCTGTACGTGACGTGTCTTTCTCATAGCCATTTTTCAAGCCATCTTTATCATCATCAGCATTTGGATCAAAGACTGGTTCAGGGAAATCGTCCTTGGCATCAAGTTGATTTGAGCCACGCAATATTTCGTCACCGTCCAAAACTCCTCCATGATCAGTGTCAGTGTCTCCTGGATTGGTACCATAAATATATTTTTCAAAATTATCAGGGATGCCATCACCATCAGTATCAACAGTCAGACAATCGTATTTATCTGTAAATCTGGAAACCATAATGGCAAACTCGCCTCTACTAATTGGTTGTTCAAACCAAATCAATAATTGGCTATTAGCCACGCCACCAGGCAAACCAGAGTTAGCTAAAATAATCTGCTGATCAAAGTAGGCTTTAAATTGTTCAGGTGTATCTCTATCCATGTCTAGGAATACACCTTTAGGAAAAATTGATTCTTTCTGGGCGGTCAAAACATAATTGTAATACCAAGGCTTGCCAGTGAGATTTTCATTGACCACAAAGTCAGGGAAACTTTCAATTTGTTGTCTGGCAGTTTCCAAAATTACTTTAGTAGCTTCAGCTCTAGAGATATTTGCTTTAGGTACGTAGTACCCAGCATTTTCAAATTGCTTATAGCCAGAAATGATTCCTCTATTTTTACCTTCGGCAACACAGTATTTATATTCAGGAGCAATGTCTGTATCTGGGAATGGCGCAGTATTGTAGAAACTCAAAATTGAATCCTTAATCTTGTCGCTGAACTTATCACAGATCACACAGATACCACCCAAATCGAGTTTAATAAATTCTTCACGGGTAATTGCTTCATTTGGTCTAACTCTATTTTGTGCATCTGTTACAAAGACGCCACGTCTATATAATTTAACTGCTTCCTGGAAGGCTTTTTGGCCTACTGCTAGGTCAGAGAATAATTGAGTTTTTCCATCACCCTTAGGATCAATACCACGCTTCAGCGATTCCAAATCATTAATTCCATCGCCATTTGTATCTGCTTTCTTTCTGTCGGTACCGATAATCAATTCTTCCAAATCATTCAGTCCATCACCATCCACGTCCACCAATTTTTCCTTATCAACCACAGGCTTCACGGGACTTTCATTCGCAGCATGTGCAATCGCTGGTTTAAACCAGGCAATCAGTTTTTCTATTAAACCAAATAAATCTTTAACTTTTTCATAAGGTAGGGAAGTAATCTTTTCAAATTTCGCGCCAGCATAAACCTGCACCACACTCTGACCATTTTCATCTTCCACTTGGTAAATAACCGGTTGCCCACTGCCAGGCAATTTAACCTGAGTGAGTTTCAAGTCACCATAGAGGAAAATATTTCCACGTTTATCAATCAGTCCAACCTGTCCATTATTGAATGACTCACCATCTTTGAAAATTGCATAAGTACCTTTCAGACCGCTGCTATCGGCATTCTTTAAACTATACTTATCATTTGCTGATAAATCTTTGACATGCACGCCAGCCAAGTCTTTGAAACCAGTCACATAATCAGTGCTAGCCGCATCAATTGTAATCGCTTTATCATCGCCCACTACAAAGTACAAAATAGCATAAACTTTTTTATCATCTTTACTGATTACAGCTAAGTGAGTCGGCATCTTGCCATTTGCCGGTTTAGCAATAACCAAATACTTCGAATTAGTTACAGTGATATAACCAGTCGCTGGGTCTACTTCAGCAATTGGGTTTCCTTCACCATCTAAAATCAAATAGCCAGCATCACCACCTTCAATAAATTTATATGAACTAAATTTTCTATAAGAAATTAATTTTATCAGTTCGCTACTTACAGCTAGAGGTAAGGCATTAGATTTGATTGTAGGAGCTTTGACCAACGCTGCAGTCAATGAAACTGTCCCGCTATTTTGACCAGCTCTAATCGTATATTTCGCCTGTCCGGATGCAATGTTGGCCACATCAGAACCTATTATTTCAGCTACCTCAGTTCCACCGTTTAAGGTAGTCAAACTGAGTTTTACTTGATTATAGCTATCCAGCAGGTTTGTCTGATTGTCCTTATCCCAAGCTTCAACAATAACTGTGACTTGATCAGCGCTTCCAGCTTTCAACACAGACTTATTTTCATCCTGGAAGCGCAAATTTAGTTTAACAGTTTTATCTGCGTCATCAGGCAAACCATTACCATCAACATCTACTGGCACTCCAAATACTACCTTCGGTGTGGTTGTACTTGGGTAACCGGGATCGTTAGCAATATCTGTAAAGCCGCCAGCAGGATAAGCTTTCACAGAGCCTTTACCATTAATAATGTCAGCCGTTTCATCAGCCCATTTTTGCAACTTAACAAACCATTCAAAAATAATTACTCCATCCATTTCTTCGCCCACATCACCAGTTGAACCACTGCTACTTCCGCCATCAGATGGGGCAGGTTCAGCCCCGCTCTTACAGGCAAATTTCTCGGCATTCTTCGGTTTACTACAATCTACCTTCTCTACATTACTTGGAGTTTCAGGGGCAGGAATGTCCTTATTGAACTGCATTTGCAGCTGATCAGCCTGACCTTCGGAATTCAAATAAAGAACTTCATAGCCTTTGTTCGATTCAGTAAGCGGAGTAAACGCTTTATTGGTTTGTCCCCAGTATGTGTTTAATAAATACTGATGCTTCTCATCTATATCCATGCCTTTCCAGCCAAGAGCGTCAGTCAATTTCTTTTCAGATGCAACGCTGATAGTTCCAGCGGCAGTATTCATCACATCATTGTCTAGTCCCGCATTTATGGCTGAAGTTAAATAACCATCAATACTACTAGGCCCAAGTCCTGAATAAAGTGGATTGACATCAATCAATTTCAACTGACTTTCCAAGTCCGCCAACTGCTGTTTGAATTCAGCCAAACTTCCAGTTTTATAAACATTTGGATAAACAATTTTTTGATAATTTCCCTTAGAATCCCTAAAACTGACATAGCGAGGACTATCGATCGGAATACTCAAGGCATTGCGTGTCTGCTTTGGTACCATCGTACCATCAGGAGCAGTTTTGGTCTCAGGTTTGTATTTACCCAGAGTTCGTTTTTCTTTTTCAGTAAGTGCTGGGTCTTCGATAAAATTTCCGTTAACATCTCTGGCCAAACTATATGTCTGTGCTTCGATTGTATCGATGGTAGGCTCCTTGTGATAAACCAATGAACTGATAGTTTTACCAGGTATTGGATTCACTCTTATTACCACTTCTTTTGCACCTGGAATGATACCAGGACCAAATTTAAGTGGTTTCTTTTTGGCATCAGAATCCGCTTCATCAGTACGACCTTTTTGTAAAAGCTGTTCACCTACCTGATTCCAATTTGGCTGGTTATCAGAAGGATTGATAGCAAAGAAAGCAGTAGTTGCTTCAGCCGCTTCATCTACTAGGCCATTGCCGTTATTATCAATTCTATCACCGCCCAGATAAGCTTTCAGAATTTGTTCAAAGCTAATCTTGTAGTCCGCCAAAACCGGGCTGGCAATTGCCGAAGCTATGTCAACCGGTGGAATTGGAGCTGTAGTATCAGGAGTGACTTCAAACAAACTTGGAATGTTAGTCTTGAAGTCCAGTACAGCAATATCTTTCGGAGCTCTATAAGCAGAGGCCGCAGAAGGCTTAATCGGATCCAGTGCTTTCTTTTCTGGCTCACTTTGCAAGCGGGCAATTTTGCCCAAATAATTGTAGGCATTCAAAGTATAAACATCATATCCATTTTTTTCTTTCAAATCGAAACAAGCTTGATGGCTGACTTTATTTTCCGGTATACCAGTAACTTGCTTACCTCCACCCAAGCTGAAAATATATCTGGTAGCCATGTATGGGAAGCAGCGTGTTGGATCATTGGCATTTTGAGAGAAACAACCAGCATAAGCCTGATTCAAAGCTCTATTTTTGGCCATCCATTTAACCATTGGCGAGTCTGCATGATTGCCCCACCACCACAGCAAACCTTCATAATCATTGCTGGAAGTACCAATCAAAATATCGTTGGGAAAGCCTTTCCACTCTTCAGGCATCTTTGGTGGTGCTTCGGTATTCAGATTGGAATTTGGGTCATCCACTGAATTAGTACTAATCATTTGGCTATTTTCAACGCCTTCAGACCCTCTGTATAAACTACATTCAGCAATATTGGTTATTGAATCAATTGGTTTACCATTGATGTAAGTAGGAGTTAGAGAAGTAACCGGGCCCTTCACGCCATCCAAAAAGGCTTGCTTGGCTGCGTCCACCAACGTTGGATCCAATGTTGCTAAAGTTGTTAGTAAAGCGTCAACACCGGTCATAAAACCATCATTACGATAGCCAAAGTTAATGAAATTTACATCATTGAATTTAATCTTTTTCCCTGATGCGAATACACCATTGGCATCATCTAAAACTACATAACCACTCAGTGAAGCTCCTTTCACCAAATCAATGTTATATTGTAATTTTTGCACATAATCATCGACTTTTTTCTCCATCAAATCATTTACCTCTTTCAGATAGAGCCTGGTGAATTCATCTTTTGTAGCCAAAAGTAATGGCAGTGTTACCAGGTCAGATGCTTTATCCCCATTTACTCCAGTATAGGTTTGCTGATATCTGCCAGTCTGATCAGTCCAAACATTTATGTCCGCGTAGAATTTATCCAGCAAATCATTGTACTGTTTGAAGAAGTTCATAATCACATCCTTCGAACGTATATCTGGTAAATTGTCAAATACACCACCGCCATTCTTAGATTTCACTCCTAGCGCATCACCTGGGTCTTCGTCAGTTGTCCCATCTGAATCATTATCATTGTCAACAGTTCCATCTTCATCAATTTTTCCATCTTCATCATCATCACTATTACTTCCTTCATCAACCCATTCCTTCGCTTGTGGATAGGGGAATATGCGAGGAAAAATAAAAAAACCAATCGGGCTGGAGAAATTAATTACCGGGAAATCATAGAAGCCTTCGTGATTGCTAGGCACTTTTATGGAATCAAAGCTCTGTTTGACAGTCTCATTTTTAGCAGCATCAATCAAATCTCTAAAAGAGCTGAGATTAAGACTCAGACTACCATATTCTTTTTCGTAACCATCTGGCCAAAAATCACCATCCGCATCAACTGAGTCATTGTCTTCATCAACATCACATTGCCCAGGACAACCATCTCCATCCATATCTCCTGGCCCATCTTCATCTACTTTTTTATCTCCATCAGCGTCATTATCAGCTGAGGTATCTTCGTCCATTCTGCCATCTCTATCGTTATCTACATTGATGAAAGCATCCCCATTGTCTTCATCAATTCCTTCATCAATTAATAAATCAACAGTATCATTATTGTTTACATTGTCGGCAACATAATATTTGCTACCAGCTTTAGTATTATAAAAATCATCTGTCTTATAAGGCTTTCCAGTGGCCTGACAATTTTCCAGTTTCACTTTTTTAGAGGCAGGTATTGATCCTCCGCAAAATCCCCAGACACCTTCTTCATCATTATCAACCTTTCCATCGCCGTCATCGTCAACATTATTTATCAAACCAAATAATGGGCTACCCAGCTCCGCATCGCCATCATCATCATAACCATTGCTAGGATCTTCATCGATTTTCCCATCACCATCATTGTCTACGCCATCGCCTTCAGGTTCCCCAACAGTTGATTCAGCGTAAAGTTTCTTAGCCCAATTTTTATTGAAACGGAAGTAACTAATATCTTCCCAGTATTTGATATATCCCAAATATCCATTCAATCCATCTGCACTGAGTGTTTTAAATTCCTTAATCAGATCTCCATAGAAAATTTTCTTGGCAAAATCAGCATAACCAGCCTCACCAATTTTGTAGAGGTGATTCTTGTCAAAATACTCTGCCAGCAGCTTATTACCTGGTTCACCTCCCTGCGGAGGTACGATTACTCCATGCCAAACTTCTGCGCTAGGCTTAACGTTCTCAGTATTTACGATGAAATCTTTGCTGGCTGAATCATAAATGTAATACGGATCATCAAAATCTGTATAAGGGAACATGCTGACAAAACGATTCCCATTTTTATTTACAACAGGCAATGGTACATTACCAACTACCACAATACCTTTGAGTCTATTCTGTTCATTTGGAGTACCATCGCCCTCACGATAAAGTCTCTCCAGTGCGCCAGCGATATCAGCAGTAGAGTCGGTTTTGCTCACAGTCAATACTACAGCTTTAGTAAATGGTTTTGGATTTTTAACCTGATTAACACCCTGCAAATCTTTGGCATAACGCTGTACACGTTCCATCAAACTCTTCCCACTCAGTATACGATAAGCCTGTGCCGGATCATTTGGCACAGTTGGATTATGAATATTAATCAGTCCATCATACTCAGAAGTATTTTTAGCAATATCTTCATCAACCAATATCGCCACCAAATCAAAAACAGTATTGTTCTGTGCCGCAGCCTTGTCCTGCAAGGCTTCTCCTTTGGTACTATATTGCTCAAGTACTTCACCATTGGCACCAAAATTACTTTGAGCCGCGACCGCACTTGGCCCAGCTACATTGAAAATAAAGAAAGCTAAAACCAAGCATGACAAACTTCTTTGCCAACCATACTTTTTCAACAAATTTTTTATTTGTTTCAACTTCATCTTTTTGATGCCAGCTCACGCCAGCTCTTGTTTTTGTTTCGAGCTATTTTTGCTCTCCTTAAATTATATCAAAGGCCGCCTATACAAAAAAAGCCTCGCTGCCTATACACTAAGCCAAAAAGCCTACTTTCACTTGACCTATTTTGCCACTATTTTTTAATTGCGAGACATGGCAATTATAAGGTCAAAACTTCTAAAATATTGCCCATAATTTTACCTAACTCATCTTTTTCCACTTTTCCAAGCTTTTTAAGTAAGCTTTTTTTGGAAATTGATCGAATTTGATAAGTAATGACTTCAGAGTCAGATGTTAGTCCATTTAGTGATTTTTTCTTCAGTTTCAAACAACTGGCGAAGTTTTTAACTTTTGAACTTAGAGGCAAAACCCACACTAGATTGTAAATTTCATTCATACTCTGTCCAGATACAATCACAACAGGCCGAGTTCCGGCTTGTTCATTGTCTTCAGTAGGATCTAGTCTGGTTAAATAAATATCACCCTGCTCCATTTTCAAAATTAGTTAAATCATCAAAATAATCTTTCATACCCATTTCCGCCAACGCCACAGTTTCAGAATCTTGATTAGCTTTCTTATAAGATTCCTTTAAGGCCAATTTTTTCGCCTGAATCTGGTAAGCCAAGAGTGCTTTTTCCAAGATTTCTCTACGGGTCACTTTTTGACGTTTTACCTCTTCTCTGAGCCATTTGTCCATCTCTGAAGAAATAGTTGTAGTAAAGATTTTAGTCCTACTCATATGTATAGGTATATGTATAATCATAAGTATAATATCACAAATAATAATCATCTGCAAAAATATATCCTTCTGTCATTAACAGAACCTTAACTCCAGCTTAAATCTTGCAACAAAAAAGCCCCAGCTGGCGAACCAGTGGGGCTTTTTATGTCTAGGCTATAAAACTATTGAGCCATGTAATAATACATGTTTGTACCAGCAGCTGTTGGTGCAACGAAGTTGTTAGAACCATTTACCAATGATGCACAAGTTGTTCCAGCGGCCATACCGTTTGCACCAGGAACTGGTTGTTCCATTCTGATCGCAACAACATAAGAGTAACCTTGGTTGTTAGTAGCCAAGTTACAAAGTTGAATTGCTGGTGCATTACAACCGAATACTGCGTCAGCTGTTGCAGGAGTGAAACCTACTGGAGCGGCAGCACCCTTGAAGTATGTGTTCAAAGAAGTTGGGAGACAACCTGAAGCAGCAGTGGCATAGCTTCCAGATGCAGCTTTATATTGTTCCATTGCTGAAATAACACTATTGATAGATGTCTTTCTTCCAGCGTCTCTTGCTGTTGCAGGTGCTGAAATAATGTTAGGCAATAAAGCAACTGCCAAGATACCGATGATCGAAATTACGATCAAAAGTTCAATTAATGTGAAACCTTTTTTCATAGTTTTGTTTTTATGTTATTTTGTAAGTTTCTATTTATTCTACACTATTTTTATCATTCAATCAAGGTACCGTCAATTATCATCAAACTTAGAAACACCTCCAATCTAAATTAAGTCACATTATCCCAGTAAACCAGTCTTTTTAGTTGGCTAAACAACTGCTATAATATATAGATATTATGATGACAAAAATCCAAAATAAAAATTTAGCGAATTTTCTGTCAAAAGTTGCTCTAGCATCTGCTCTCACTGCAGCGCTTGTTTACTCAGTTCAGGCTTCTCCACCACCTCCGGCCAGCAACACTACCGCCCCCTATAAACTGACTTATACGGCTAAATTGACCAACGCTTCCAATGCGCCCATTACCACTCCCCAGACAGTACGTTTCTCACTCTGGACTGACGCCGATTGGGATGTAGGAGATATAGATGGACTTGGAGATATCAACACTCTTTCGCCAGGGTATGCCGGTTGGCAAGAGACTTATACTGTTACTCCAAACTCCGATGGCATTTTCACTGTAGAACTCGGCTCCACCACTGTTTTTCCTAATTTCAACTCAGATGTACATGTTTATCTGGAAGTAGATGTAAAGCCTTCAGCTTCGGCAAATACAGCCTTTGAAGTTCTTGATCCAAGTGGTAATACGGCTGATACCCTCGACCGTAAATCTTTCAATTCCTCACCATATGCGGTTAACTCAGACACAGTAGATAATCGCGATGTTGGTACAGATCCAGGCAATATCCCTTTCCTTGATGGTACTGGAAAACTTACTTTTGGCGTTATGCCAGGAGGCACAGGCGCAGATACTTTCATTCTCGATGCTGATAACAATGCTATTAGTAATATAGTATCTCTTCAATTCGGTGGGGTAATCGCTGAATACCTCCGTTGGAATGACCCGGCTAGCCGTTTTGACTTGTCTGACAGCTTACAAATCGACGGTGATTTGAGCTTCATCGGTACAGGTAATATTACGGGCGCGACAATTGATGGTACACTTAATACTATTACTAATATCCCAAATACTGCTATTCTTCCTTACAATAAAATCATTCGTTTGGCACCTGCATACGATGGAGCAAGTTTGCAAAATGATGGCTCCAACAATAAAGGACGTATGAATTTACAATACGAAGACCTCGGTGGTACTGATCGCCGCAACTATTACCAATGGACTACTGGTTTAGCAGCAGCCCAGGACTTGGATATCAATATTAAATATCAACTCCCAACTGATTTCGTAGCATTCACTGGTACTCCTCTTACGCTCACTCTCCAAACTCAGGACGGCACTGCGGCCAACAATCGCGTTGATGTAACAATGTACGACTCTACTGGAACAGCGGTAGCTCTGACTGGTGCTACTGCACTCACTTCGGCAGGTGTTTGGGCTGATCAATCTATTACTTTCGGAGGTGCTCCAACCTTTACTCCAGGTACTTTCATAGTTATCAATATCAAGGCCACTGCCGTCAATGGAGGCAAATACGTCAAAGTAGGTGATTTGCAATTGAATTATACTGGCCGATAATCCAAATCTGTACTAAGATTGGTGAAGTAATCTAAATATCACCAAAATGAAAAACAGAATACCAAAAATAATCCTATCCACAGTACTGTCAAGTACACTACTAATACCTTTCCAATCTTTGGCTGGCTCTTTCAGCGATGTACCAGCAGATTACCCTTACTACAAACAAATTGAATTCCTTAAAACTGAAGGCATTATCGGCGGTTATCCCGATGGAACTTTCAAACCAGGCCAGGTAGTAAACCGCGCCGAAGCTCTCAAGATTATTCTTAATGCTGGCAAGATCAATGCTGCTGATGCTACCAAGAGCAGCTTCAAAGATGTTCAATTATCCGACTGGTTCGTTAAATACATCGAAGCAGCCAAAGCCAAAGGTATAGTTAATGGTAATCCAGATGGTACCTTTGCCCCTGCCCGCAACGTCAATAAAGTTGAATATCTAAAAATGTTGCTACTC
>CAUJDC010000037.1 GCA_963169815.1 Patescibacteria group bacterium
GAGGCCTCCACTTCATTAATAATTGCTTTTAACCTTTCCTCAAATTGTCCGCGATACTGGGTACCGGCCAACAATGCTCCCAAATCAAGGCCTACTAAACGTTTTCCTTTTAAAACATCTGGAACATCATTATTAATAATTTTATTAGCTAGTCCTTCCACAATAGCAGTCTTACCAGTACCTGGCTCTCCAACTAATACCGGGTTATTTTTAGTTCTACGGGCAAGAATTTGCATCACACGCCGTATCTCATCGTCACGACCAATCACTGGATCAAGCTTACCTTTAGACGCCAAATCAGTAAAATCAACTGTGTACTTCTTTAAAACTTGGAATTGTTCTTCAGGGTCTTTACTAGTTACTCTTTGATTGGAGCGTAAACTAGCTAAAGTTTTCAATACCACGTTTTTATCCAAACCCAAAGTTTGCTCAACTTCTTTGATTTCCAATAGAGCCAACAATAAATGCTCTGTGGAAATATATTCGTCATGTAATTTTTTAGTCTGATTTTCAGCATTCTCTAAAACTTTTTTGAGATTTTGATCAAAATAAATTTGAGTAGCACTGCCCTGAACCTTATTAGCTAATTCCATCAATTTGTTTATTTTTTCCAAAACAGAGTCGACATCTCGCTCAGCTTTTTGAAGAATAGTCTGCACTATTCCTTCCGGCTGTTCCAATAATGCCTTGAGCAAATGCCAAGGTGTCAACAATTGATGCTGCTCTTTTGAAGCTATGCCAAGCATTGCTTGAATGGCTTCAGTCGCTTTATTTGTGTAATTTTCTAAATTCATAAAATTGAATATTAAACACTCGTATTTTACAATCAATTGGCACTCAATGCAATAGATTGCTAAAACCTTGATTTATCCGCAATTCAAAAAAGAAATCTGTAAGCATCTACAAGAGAAAATTAGATTGATTTTCATTTGTCAAAAATGTACAAACTGCCCGTGCCAAAAATTGCTAATTACAGCGATTGGGATGCCACAAAAACAAGGAAGTCCATGCAGAATGAGCCCTCTCAAACTAGAAATACTCTAGTTTCGATATTCCCTGAAGCAGAAGTCCAACACGGAGATGTAATCGCCTTCACCACTTCCCAAATCCTCTTGCTTCGCGGAGAATTTCGCATCGGTCAGCGGGTTGTACGCCCTCTCCAACTGACCTCAGAACAACGCACCGAAAAACCGGTGTTGGTACACAAACTGGGACATCACAAGGAGATCAGCGATCCCTGCCTCGAAGACCTTTACATCATCTCCAGCTTTCCCCGCGTAGAAAATAAAAACCTTGAGCAGCTCAGTACGACGCTGGAAGCACAACTCCTGGAACATAACCTTCTCACCGAGAAATACACTGGCGAAAAACCTGCCAACTGGATGCTCTGCTTTCGACTCAAGTCGAAAGCACCCTTGGACTAACCTTGAAAACGCCCCGCTTGAGCCGCCATAAGCAGCTCGCGGGGTCTTTCCATAAATTTGGCTTATTGATATAATCCCGCCACATTACATTTGCAATTTTAAATGGAACTCATTGCTACCTGTGCCTTCGGCCTGGAAAAACTGCTCTATCAGGAAATCAAAAAACTTGGCCTCTGGGTGATCAAAACTGAGGATGGACGCGTTACTTTTAAAGGTGAAAAAGACGATATAGTCCGCGCCAATCTCTGGTTGCGTACTGCTGAAAGAGTGCAAATCAAATTAGCTGAATTCGAAGCCCGCACCTTCGACGAACTTTTCGACCAAACCTACGCTCTTGACTGGGCTACTATTATCCCTGAAAACGCCACTTTTCCAGTTCTCTGCACTACTACTAAATCAACTCTACACAATGAGCCAGCCATTCAAAGTATAACCAAAAAAGCCATTGTTAAGAAACTTCAAACTGTCCGAGGTGATGGAAATTTGCCTGAAACCGGGCCTACCTATTCGATTTTAACGCGCTTCAATCAAGACATCTGCACACTCAGTCTGGATACAACTGGCGACAGTTTGCATAAACGTGGTTACAGACAACAAGCCAACCTCGCTCCCCTCAAAGAAACACTCGCCGCAGCGCTAGTACTTCTCTCAGATTGGAATCCAGAAATTCCTCTGGTAGATCCATTCTGTGGCAGTGGGACAATTTTGATCGAAGCCGCCATGATTGGGCTCAATATTGCACCAGGAATGATCAGATATTTCACCTTTCAAAGCTGGCCAGATTTCCCTAAAGACCTTTTAGACAAATATCGCCAAGAAGCCAAAAGCCAGATCGTCGATAGAAAACTTAAAATCTTTGGCTATGATATAGATGGCGATACCATCAAAATCGCTCGTCAAAATGCGGCCAATTTGGAATTAACAAAACAAATCAGTTTCACTCAAAGTGATTTCCATAAACTCAAATTCGAAAATCTCAAAAATTGCACAATTATCACCAACCCGCCTTATGGCGAACGTCTCTCCAATGAAATCGACGTCGCCAAACTTTACGTCGATCTAGGCAAATCTTATAATCAAACCAATCACACTTCGCTTTTCCTACTCACCGGTTTTGAAAACTTTCAGGAAACTTTCGCCCGTCCTGCCGACAAAAACCGTAAACTATTCAATGGGAAACTGAAGTGCTACCTTTATCAATACTTCAAATTTATGTAATCAGTGAAAAAAATACCATGAGTGAATTATTATTTTATTGCTGGAACGTCAATGGTATCCGCGCAGCCGAAAAAAAGGGCTTCATCGATTGGATGACACATTCCAACGCTGACATCATCGGCCTACAGGAAACCAAAGCTCATCCCGAACAACTCAGCGAAAATCTCTTGAATCCAGAAGGCTATCAAAGTTATTGGAAATCTGGTGAACGTAAAGGTTATAGTGGCGTAGCAATTTACACACGTCTCAAGCCAGTACAAGTCATTACGAATTTCGAAGATCCCATCCTCAACGCTGAGGGCCGTTTGATTGGACTGGAACTAGATAAATTCTTTTTTTTCACTGGCTACTTTCCCAATGGCGGCCTGGGCATGCATCGTGTCGAATACAAATTGGACTTTTACAGACGTTTTGAAGAGTACATCAAAACTCTCAAAAAACCGGTCATTTTTTGCGGCGATGTGAATACAGCCCACAATGAAATCGATCTGGCTCGTCCAAAAGAAAATCGCAATACTTCAGGCTTCATGGATGTCGAGAGAGCCTGGTTGCATCATTTGATTGGTGAAGAAAAATACATTGATAGTTTCCGCTACAAGCATCCTGAAACTGTTGCCTATTCCTGGTGGGACATGAAAACTCGCTCACGCGAAAAAAATGTAGGCTGGAGAATTGATTATTTTATCGTTGATCCCAAACTGGAAAAAAATATTATTGATGCCAATATTGACGCTGATGTGATGGGCTCAGATCACGCGCCACTTTGGCTAAAAATTAAAATATAAATCATCTGATCTTAAAAGAAATATACTGCAAAGAGTGTTTTTATAAAAATAGGACTCTT
>CAUJDC010000038.1 GCA_963169815.1 Patescibacteria group bacterium
GAATGGGACAGTGGCTTTACTCCAAAATTCGGTTTGATTAAAATCGATTATGAGGATAATTTTATAAGGACAATCAGACCTTCAGCATTACTTTATCGCGACTTGATTAAAAAATATCAAAAACAAATCGGAGAAAAATAAAATGGACCAATTAACTACTCAATATAAACAGACAGCGCAAAAGCAATTCCAGTATATGGAATCTATTAACGCAGCTTTTCAGCAAAGATGCATGGAGCTTCGAGTCATGGCTGAAAAATCCATTGCCGCTTTAGATAGCCAAACCGTTGATTTCGAAGATCAGCAGATCAAAATCAAGGTCAAACTTAAGACTGATCTCGATCAGGTTTTGCAGCAATATGAAACGGAAATGCGTAAGAGCTTCTCCAAAAATCTGGATGAACTTGAAGTAATTTACCGTCAAAAGGAAGTTGAAAGATTAGCGGATATCGAAAAGATAATCTTAAGTTTCAAATAAATGAATTTCAATCACCTCAACAAATTTGAGAAAAATTTTTTCTTAGGCAAACGTCTGGTTTTTCAGGGGGTTGATAAAGCACCTCCTTCTCCAGAAAATTTTCAGAACAAAGAAAAACAGGTATCTGCAGCTGAAGTTGCTAGCCAATCCCCTAGTCAGATTTTTAATGATACAGTCAGCGCCGGAGCTGTCATCGCCACTAAATACAAACAAGGTACAACTACTTTGGTCAATTTGGTAAATGATGATCCTGTCTTCACGGGGCAGGGATTTACCACTACCACTACAACTACAGCGACCACAAACACTACTACAACAACAAAAACTAATGTTAAACAAAAAAACTAAAATCGTTTGTACGCTCGGCCCTGCTACAATGGAAGTACAAATGCTGGTTAAGCTAATTAAAAATGGCATGAATGTAGCACGTCTGAATTTTTCTCATGGCGACTATCATGAACAAAGCACTTTAATCTCCAACATCCATCAGGCTGAAAAAATTACTGGGCAAACTGTCGCCATTATGCAGGATTTACAAGGCCCAAAGATCAGATTAGGGATTTTGCCAGAGGCTGGAATTTCAATCAAAGTTGGTGAAAAATTTATTCTGGATACTGGTATAACTAAATGCACCACAGATCCAAAAATAATTCCTGTTCAATATAAAAATCTTCATCGAGATGTTACCAAAAAAGACATCATTCTGATTGAAGATGGTTTAATTAAAACTGAAGTACTTTCAGTTAAACACACTCAGATTACAGTTAAAGCTTTAACTCCAGGACTTCTAAAAACTCATAAAGGCCTCAATGTACCAACAGCTTCAATTAGTGCTGATCCATTAACCGCTAAAGACTTAGCCGATCTTACATTTGGTTTGAAACACAATGTAGACTTAGTGGCTCTATCTTTTGTACGCAATGCTTCCGACATTGATAGACTCAGAAAATTAATCAAAGCCCAAAGGTCTGAAGCAAAGATTGTTGCCAAGATCGAAAGACATGAAGCATTAAAAAATTTAGAAAAAATCGTCGCCATCACTGATGGCGTGATGGTAGCTAGAGGAGATCTTGGAGTAGAAACACCGGCCGAAGAAGTCCCAATCGCTCAAAAAAACATTGTTAGAATTGCCGGCAAAATGGGTAAACCAGTGATCATTGCCACAGAAATGCTCCAATCAATGATTGAAAAACCTAGAGCAACCAGAGCTGAAATTAGTGATGCGGCCAATGCAGTTTTCGACCATGCTGACGCTTTAATGCTTTCCAATGAAACTGCTGTAGGAAAATATCCTGACACAGCGGTACTCACACTCAGTAAAGTGTCTCAGAATATCGAAAATTTCCAGCTACAAAACAATTACTCTAGACTTAGAGCGTACGATCTCAAAGAAGGAGATCCTAGTGAAATGTGTCATCTGGCTGCAAAGTTGGCAGAAGAAACACATGCTTCATTAATTGTTGCAGTTACAAGCCAGGGATTCACTGCTAGAGAAGTTGCTAAGCAAAGAACCTTTACTCCAATCCTCACTATCACTCCATATGAATCCGTGAAAAGACAATTACAATTGGTTTGGGGAATCAGACAGGTAGTGATCAGTAAAGTCTCTACACCAGATAAAATCGTTGCTCTGCTCAAAGCAAATGGCTATGTCAAGAAAGGACAGAAAATAGTCATTGTCAGCAATGCCTCTATGGAAGAAAGGCAAATTTTCCTCAAACAAATTTAGTGATATAATCAACAGGCAAAATAAAACTTCTTTTTGATTATATTTGGCATTGATCCAGGTTATGGCACCACTGGTTTCGGAATCATCAAAACTGATGGACAAACTTTGAATGTACTGGATTTTGGAGTTATTACAACTTCACCAAAGACTGATCGTGTGGAGAGAGTCATCGAAACAGTAAAAGATTTATCTGCTTTAGCCAAAGAGTTCAAACCTGATCAAATTGCTATAGAAGAACTTTTCTTCAGCAAAAATGTTTCTACAGCTATGCAAGTTGCCGAAAGTCGCGGGGCAATAATCTATGAGTTCTCCAGGCAGAAATACCCTATTTATCAATACAAACCGAATCAGGTTAAAATGGCTGTTTGTGGATATGGAAATGCTCCCAAAATTCAGATTCAACAAATGATAAAATTAATGTTAAACTTGGACCAAATTCCTAAACCGGATGACGCAGCCGATGCTTTGGCCATTGCCATCTGCCATGCCGGTCATCTCAAAAATCAAAAATTAAATCTGCATGATTAAAAATATTTTCAGACTAATCTTTCTTACCTTTGCTGCTGCGGTTATTCTGGTAGTTCTTTATGTTTTCAACTTACCTCCATTCCACAGTACTACAACAATCAAAACTACAAATGATCAAGACGCTGTAGCCAATGAAACAAAAAATCTTCCAGCCGATTTAGCCGACAAAATTGGTAGAGACAAATCCTATGAAGAAATGATCAGTCACGCTACTCAGTTAGAGCAAAATGGCTTTCCAGCGCTTGCTATCGCCCAATACCAAGAAGCCTACAAAAAAGATCCAAACTCGCTGAAGCCACTTTATGAAATTGGCAAAATTTATTTACGTACTAAAAACGCCTCCAAGGCTGAAGATATTTTTAAAGATTTAACTCAGAAAGATCCTCAAAATGTTGATGCTAAAGTTTTTTTGGGTAGAGCTTTAATCGGACAAAGAAAAATTACAGACGCCAAAAATCTTTTTAATGGCATTAACGATTCAAATCAGTCCGTGAAATATTATCAAGGCATCATTGCTGCTTATTTTGGTGAGAACGACCAGGCTAAATCACTACTTAATCAATCCATTGCTCTTGGCGGATCTGAAGATTTAACTAAAAAAGCCAATAACTTTTTGGCTGCCTACTCTGAATATAACTTCAACGTAGAATCACCAGAACTTCATCTAAAAGTGTTACTGGCCCGCAGTTTTAATCAATGTGGTGAATATGAAATGGCCATTCCATTACTCTTCGAAGTCACCAAAGCAAAACTTGATTATCGTGATGCCTGGATTTTACTTGGCTATGCATATTTACAAACAGAAAAATATCAGGATGCTATCGAAGCACTAGAAAGAGCCAAAGTATTGGACAGTCAAAAGCCGGAAACACTTTTCTACTTGGGACTTGGTTATTATAGTTTAAATAATTTCAAATCAGCTGAAGAAAACTTGGTTTTGGCCAAACAATATGGCTTTGAACCGCAAATATTAGTTGATCAGAAGTTGGCAGAAATTTATTTAGAACGGCAAAATTATCCAAAATCTGCTGAGAGTTACGAAAAAGTTCTAGCTCTCAACTCAGAGGATGTAAATTATTTTGTCCGTCCAATCTGGATTTATATTGAAAAAACAAAACAGCCAGACCAAGCTTTAAAACTAGCCTTAAAAGCTGCACAAAACCATCCAAACTCCGCCATGGCACACAATTTAATGGGCTGGACCTTGATCTACAATGGTCAATTCAAAAAAGCTGAAGCTCATCTCAAACTAGCCATGGCCCTTGATCCTCAACTGGACGCAGTTTACCTAAATTATGGATTACTATTAGAAAAACTCAGCCAACCTCAAAAAGCTTTAGTTTTTTATAAAAAAGCTCATACCCTCGGCCAAGGCGATGGCGTATCAGCTGCAGCTGCCACACGTTATAACAGCCTACTGGCCAGCGCTACGAATCTAAATCAGACTTTACAAGCCAATACCCTCAAGCCTTAATGGAAAATATTTTCATCAGTATAGTACTCTTTTTTATCGGTAGTTGTTTTGGCAGTTTTCTAAGCGTCGTTATTAGCCGTTCACTGGAAGGCAAAAAAGGCATTGTAGCTGGAAGATCTGCTTGCCCGCATTGCCATCATCAATTAAAGTTCTGGAATTTAATTCCGATTTTCAGCTGGATTTTTCAAAAAGGCAATTGTACTTTTTGTCACAAAAAAATCTCCCCTATTTATCCAGCATTGGAGTTGGCTACAGGATTACTTTTCCTGAATAACTTTTTCTTTCTGCAATTTAGCTACTTTCCAAATCTCTGGGACAATCATCCGGCAACATTGGAATTATTCACAGTGCTTTTCTGGATTAAATTTATTTATTTGGGTCTAATAAATTTAGCGCTACTTTCTCTATGCTTTAGTGATTTACAAAAAAAACTCATTCCCAATTCCTTTCTTTATTTCTGGATCGCCATTTGCTTACCAATCCCTTTTTTGTCAGGAGAAAATCCAATTTATTCAATTCTGGCAATTTTACTTGCCTTAACCTTTTTCGGCGGACAATATATGGTTTCTAAAGGACATTGGCTTGGCAGTGGGGATATTTACATAGCAGTTGGGATGGCACTGCTGCTAGGATTTAAAGGAGTGATTTTAGCAATCGTTTGCAGTTATTTAATAGGAGCGTCAATCAGCATTTTGTTACTTCTACTGCAAAAAATTAAAGTCAAAAAGACAATTGCTTTTGCACCTTTTCTTTGCCTTGGTACACTAATCGCAATTTACTTGGGTAGTGATTTAATTACCTGGTATCTAGCTAATTTCCTATATCTATGAAAACAGTAATTTTAGCCGGAGGTAGTGGTACCAGACTTTGGCCAATGAGCAGACAAAAAAAACCTAAGCAATTTCAACCTCTAGTCGGTGAAAAAAGCATGCTTGTACAAACCATTGAAAGACTAGATTTTCAAAAACCAGAAGACATTTATATAGCCACAAATGCAGATTATCAGGACATTGTAATTGAACAATCCCGTGGTCTCATTCCAGCAGAAAATATTATTATCGAACCAGCACTGCGCGATACCGCTCCTTGTATTGGACTCATCGCAGCAACAATTGCCAAGAAAGATCCAGAAGCTGTCATGGCAGTTATTTATGCTGACCATTTGATTCAGGATTTGGAAGAATTTACCAAGAAACTCAAGATTGCTGAAGATTTAGCCTTACGTGACCAAACCCTTAATATAATTGAAGTAAAAGCGGTCACTCCCAATGTTAATTTGGGTTATGTAAAAATTGGCAATCAGCTCGAAGAAATTAACGGTGTGCCAATTTTTCAATTCGAAAGATTTGTCGAAAAACCAGATTTGGCCACAGCCAAACAATTCCTCCGTTCTCAAAATTATCTTTGGAATACAGGCTTATTTGTCTGGAAAGTCTCTACTATTCTCGAGCAATATAAGCGTTTTCAACCCGAGACATATGACATTCTAGTTGAGCTAATGTCCAGCATGGGCCATCAGAATTATTATCAGAAATTAGCGAATCTCTATCCTAAATGTATCAAAATTTCTATCGACTACGGCATCATGGAAAAAGTCGAACCAGATAAAGTACGTATTATTCCAGCAGACCTTGGTTGGAACGATGTTGGAACCTGGGAATCAATCTGGTCTGAACTTTCAGATGATCAACATCAACAAGGCAATGTTCATAAAGGCGAAATTATTAATATTGATTCAAAAAATTCTTTAATTTACGCGTCAGATAAAAAAATTATAGCAACAATTGGCTTGGAAAACATGATCATAGTAGAAACTGAAGACGCTCTGCTCATTTGTAAGAAAGATCAAAGCCATCAAATCAAGAAGCTGGTCGAAGCAATCAAAAAAATTAATCCCGAACTACTATGAATGCACAAATACCAAAACAAGAAATTACCAAACCTTGGGGCAAAGAAATCTGGTTTGCTCAAAATCAGTATTATGCCGGCAAACTACTCTATGTTAACAAAGGTAAAAGGCTTTCTCTTCAGTTTCACGAGCAAAAATGTGAAACCCAGTATCTCTTCAGCGGCCAGATCAAATTTACCTTTGGCGCCAATGAAAATAATTTGCAAGAGATAATCTTAAATCCTGGTGACAAATTTGACATTTATCCATATACTATCCACCGCGTAGAGGGTATAGAAGATTCACTTATCTTTGAAGTATCTACACCTGAGCTGGATGATGTAGTTAAATTAGCAGATGACTACGGCAGAACTGGCAAAGGCAACAACTTTGAACTTGATGCGAAACTTGCCCAAAACAATTAATTTAAACAATTAAATCAAAAATAACTTTACCTTTATGAGAAATAATCGCTTCCTGCAATCTGGACTCATTGTCCTGGTAGCATTACTGCTTGGCTTTTATAACTTGCCCGGCGATCTACAAAAGAGCATTCTGCCTTTCCTGCCGCAGGAGTTTTACGCTCAAAAAATCAATCTAGGTCTAGACTTACAGGGAGGCTCTCAATTGGATTACAAAGTTGATTTACGCAATGTACCAGAAAAAGACCGTACTTCTATCGTCGACGGTATCATCAATGTTATTCAAAAAAGAGTAAATGGACTGGGCGTATCTGAACCAAACATTTACCCATCACAAGTTGGTGACGAAACACACATTATCGTTGAATTGGCTGGTATCAAAGACCTTGATCAGGCCAAAGAAACTGTAGGAAAAACTATTCAGCTCGAATTCAAAGAACGTCGCGATACTCCAGATCCTGCCTTTGCTAAAGAAATTCAAGACAAGGCCCAAAAAGCTTTAACTGATAGCAAAGCTGCTACTGACTTCGTAGTATTCGGCGAAGGTGAACAGCAATCAAATCCTGGGAAAGTTTTCTTCACAAATAAACAAGAATGGGCTTATCAAGAAGATTTGCCAAACAGCATCGCTGAAGCGGCATTCAAGCTTCAAAAAGGCGAAATATCTTCTGATTTAATTGAATCAAAAGGTGAATACGCTCTCGATGCCAATGGAGGCGTAGTCCAAATGAGCGGTTACAACATCTTAAAAGTCACTGACCGCCAAACTGTCGATAAACCAATAAATGAACCTCGTAAAGTTAAGACTTCTCATATTTTAATTGCTTACAAAGGTGCATCAGGTAGCTCTGACCAAGTAACTCGAACTGAACAGGACGCTCAAAAACTGGCAGACGAAGTTCTCGCTAAACTCAAAGAAAATAAGCCTGAAAACAGTTTCGAAGCTTTGGCAAAACAATACTCTGACGATCCTAGCAACAAAGATAAAGCTGGCTACATCGATGATTATATCTCAGCTGATAGCAAAAAATATGCCAGTGAATATGTAAAAGCAGCTGTAGCTCTTAATACTGTAGGTGAATATAGCGCAGTAACTAAATCACCATTCGGTTATCACATTATCAAGCTTGTGGAATTAAAAGACGCAGTTAATACAACTGTAAAAGCTGATCAAATCAAACTTGCTCGTCTCTTCTATAACAATGTCGACGATCAATGGGCTACAACTGAACTCAATGGTAAATATTTCCAAAGAGCTGATGTTGAATTCGACCAACTCTATCAACCACACGTAGCTATCAGCTTCAACGCAGAAGGTGCTAAACTCTTCGAAGATTTAACTGCCAAGAATCTCAATAAACCAATTGCAATCTTCGTAGGTGGTAATCTTATCTCTGCTCCAAATGTTAATCAGAAAATCGTTGGTGGAAAAGCAGTTATCACTGGCCAATTCACTGTTAAAGAAGCTGAAAACCTTGCTCGTGATTTAAACACAGGTGCTATCCCTGCTCCAGTTCTTCTTGTTGGTCAATACAATATCGGCGCTTCACTCGGTCAAAACGCTCTTCAGAGCTCACTCTGGGCAGGTCTAATCGGTTTCGGCTTCATCGCTCTCTTCATGCTGGTATTCTATCGCTTCGCCGGTTTGATCGCGACAGTTGCACTCAGTGTCTATACAATTATTCTGGTCTTCTTGATCAAATCCGCCCTTCCACTTCCATTCGCATTAGCTATCTCTATCGCCATCTTCGGTTACATCATTTACAGAATCTTAAATAGCCGCGAATCTGGCCCTGAAAAACTGATCGCTTTAGTACTCTCTTGTTTCGTTTTATTCTTCCTCTCTTTCGTTCTCTCTTCATCAATTGTGATGACTCTTGCCGGTGTAGCTGGTGTGATCCTTTCAATCGGTATGGCTGTAGATGCCAACATTTTGATCTTCGAAAGAATTAAAGAAGAAATCCGTGACGGCCGTCCGATGGACTCAGCAATCACTGTAGGTTTCGACAGAGCCTGGAGTTCAATTAAAGACTCCAATTTCTCTTCTTTGATTACTTGTGCCATCCTCTTCTACTTTGGCTCATCTATCATTCAAGGTTTTGCTTTCAACTTGGCAGCTGGTATCTTGGTTTCTATGTTCTCTGCTATCTCTATTACTCGGGTACTTCTCTCTGCAGCTCTCAACACCAAGCTAGCGAATATAAAAGGCTTCTTTGGTCATCAAAAACGCAAAACTGACAAAATGCTTCCTATTATTCAAAAGCGTGCAGTACTTTATGGAATATCAGCAATCACAGTAGTTCTTTCTCTAGTATCTCTAGTTGTAGTAGGTCTTAAACCAAGCCTGGACTTCACAGGTGGTTCATTAATGGAATTGAAATTCGCTAAGACTGTTTCTTCTGAAGATCTCAACAAGACTATTCATGAAATTGAAGATCAAATTAACAAAGATAGAGCCGCAACTCCAGCAGCTGCTTCAACAACTCCATCTGCTGATCCAGCTTCCGGCACAACTATCAAAGCTGAAAAAGCTAAACTCGACCTCGGTACTATTCACATCGTTACATCTAATGATGCAATGATTGTTAAATCTCGCGATATCTCAGCTGAAGATCATGATTTAATTCTCAAAGATCTCCGTGCTAAATACGGTGAAATGGAAGAAAAGCGCTTCCAATCAGTTGGCCCAACTATCGGTGATAGTCTACGCACTCGTGCCTTCATTGCTGTTGCTGTAGCCTCTTTTGCCATCATTCTTTACATTGCTTTTGCCTTCCGCAAAGTTCCTGCATCAGTTGGTAAATGGAAATTCGGTGTCTCCGCCATCATTGCCCTCCTTCATGACTCTTTGGTTTTGATCGGTATCTATGTATTGCTTGGCGTAGTTATGAATGTGGAAATCGACGCCCTCTTTATCACGGCCATCTTGACCGTAATGGGCTTCTCAGTACACGATACTATCGTAGTACTCGATCGTCTCCGTGAAAAACTCAAGTCTCCAGCTAAAGACAAGACTTTCGCTGACCTCACTAACGAAGCCGTTAACGAAACTATGGCTCGTTCAATCAATACTTCATTGACTGCTGTTCTTGCCCTTCTTGCTCTTGTGCTTTTCGGTCCGGAAAGTATCAGAGGATTCAATCTCGCACTCTTAATCGGTATCATTGTTGGTACTTACTCTTCAATCTTCATCGCTTCTCCAATCCTGGTAGACTGGTACAACAAAGCTCACACTAAGAAATAAATGTCTAAAAAA
>CAUJDC010000039.1 GCA_963169815.1 Patescibacteria group bacterium
GAATTTGCATAAACACGCTGCTGATCCGCTCTTGAGTGGAATCACTGAAAGTCCGCATTATTTCTACCTGCCGTCTGGCGACACTGAAGCCGTGTCTGAAAAAGGAGTCATGACCCGTTTCAGCTACGAGGAAGACACCGTGCAGGAAGATTCCCAAAACATTGAAGTTGTAAATGATGACTTTCAAGGCTATGAAAACAATTACAAAGTCATCACGAATTTTGATAACGAAGCGGGCGAAACCTACACAGGCGGATCATTCGACACGTCAGAATACAAACAAGGAACCCAAGCCAGAAAACTAAGTCTCACTACCGACAGCACGGCAACGCTTCTTATCGATATTCCGAGCAAAAACATCTCGACATTTTCTGGTTCCGACAAAATTGAATTCTGGGTTTATGTGAGTACGTTGGCCAATATCGATATGGCTACGCTTCAGCTCGGATCGACCACGCCCTCAACAAACTATTTCCAAAACAACTTCCTTTCCCAGCTCGTGCAAAACGGCTGGAACCGCATATCGATACCGATGAGCGGATTCACTCAAAACGGATCGCCGAACTGGAATAACATCATCCGCGTTAGGCTTGAATTCTCGACCAACACCAACGGCGCTTCAGACTTTATTGCCGACAGCATGCGCGTTGTGAAGGCTGCGAACACCACAAACACATTCTGGTCTAACGATGAAGGCTTCTGGGAAATCCATGAATTCAGCGGTTTGAAGCGCTACGTGAAAACGGATGAAGCTTCGGGCGATAAAAACAGCATTCTCTCGCTTGGAAATCAGAGCCGTAATTATTTGAACGGAATATTTACGGCGCGAATCAGGCGCCTGCAAGGGTCGCTGAACTCGGGAATCAAGTGGCGTTACACCTCTCCATCCAGCTGCTACCACGCCTACTTCACTGGAACTGAGCTCAAATTTGCAAAGAACGGCGGAACTGTAATCCAAAGCGTTGCTTTTCCAATCAGTGCGAATACCGATTACTGGCTTCGCGTAGCTTTCAATGGCAATTCGGTTGTGATTTCGACCTCTCTCGACGGGATCACATTCACGGCTCAAATCAGCATGACTGATTCAAGCATTACGACCGCAGGACAGGTCGCGCTATTTGATAGCGGAAACATCACTGCATTCGACAAAGTTATCCTGCAGCAAACCTCTATCACCTACGAACGCGACGCAGCTGATCGTCTCGTGAAGATCGAAGAAAATACGGGCGAAGGCGACAAGTTCGACGGCTTCGGCTCGTTCTTCAAACGCATAGCCACATTTGAGGTCGACGAAAATGTCATGACTGGGGGCGTCGCGGATATAGCAAACTACAAAACGGGAAGCCGAGGATGGAAAGTCAGCGCCGCGTCTTCGTATGCCTACGACAATACATTGAGCCTCGACCTGACCAAATTTGAGGACGGGATAAGCTCGGCCAACACGGACGTGATTGCCTTCTGGGCTTATATCGCCACCGAAGTGCCGACATCAATCCGTCTTGAACTTTCAGAAACGCAGGACGTGAAGGAAGCGGAGACCATTATCAACGCAGCCAGTCTGGCACTCGGCTGGAATTACATCGAAGTGGCGAAGTCCGCCTTCACGACGATCGGCGGATTCGATTGGTCGTCCGTAAAACAAGTCCGTTTCTGGTATGCCCACGGAAACAACAATCCTCAAGTGACTTTCGACTCAATCCAGCTCGTGAAAAGCAACGGGATAGTAACAAGCAAATACGACACGGCAAACGGTAAATGGCTCATAGAAAAAGACATCGAAAATACCAACCAATATTTGGTGCAATCGGATGAAGTGGCTGGTGAAAAATTCATGGCTCTGAAGACTGACGGTGAAAAAAACATCTTCCAGAACTTTACATATCGGGGAGCCTTCAACGCTCGGCGCGGTAATGCCTGCGCATTGATCTTCAAGTATCAGGACTCCAACAACTTCCTGCGATTGCAGAGCAAGAACGGCAGGATTTCATTTGTGAAAAGAGTGGCTGGGATCGATACGGTCTTAGGCGAGGAAATGGCATTCACGCCGAGCGCTGACAACTTCTTCCATTTCAAAGTCGAGTGCGACAGCAATAGCTTCAAATATTACTACTCCGAAGACGGCGCGATTTGGATTCTGATCGATGAAGTGACAGCCTCGGATTTCACCGAAGGCCAGATCGGCGTTTTCTCGGAAGGAATGCTGTTGCGGGTCGACCAGCTCTTTGTCTATGAGCACAACCAAGGCGGTGACACGTTCTACGAGCTCTTTTACGACGATGACGGCAACGTCTCTTCGATTGTAAAGAAGCCAATAATTGCATCTTAATCATTTAACTAAAACACTATGGCAAATATCACTATCGGCGGCGGATCTGGCTCAGTCTTCAAGGACGCAATTCCATCCGCGCTGCAATTCACAAGCTGGGATATCTATCAATGGTTTCAGCAAGGCGGTCAGGGGTTTAACCTCAACTACCAAAACTTCAACTACAACCCTGTTTATTTCAACCATGTCTTCGATGTGGCAAATAAAAAGTTTTTCGCAATCCCTCAAGGCATGGGAAACAAATACGACTACAAGTACGACAAGCAAAGTCCGATCGGAGTCTATAAATATGACCACCAAACTGATACGAGCGTATGGATAGAATTCAATAAAACCGATGTCTACAACAACCGCAGCCGTTTCAGCAATTCCCAAAACTCAAACTACAACAACATCATTTACGATGAAACCAGCAACAAGCTCTTCTGGCTTTGCTTCAGCGATAAGACGCTCTGGGAAATTGATCAAAGTACTGGGGCGATGACTCAAAAGACCACATGTACACTAGCTGGAACCATTTGCTCAATCGTCGCATGCAATGGAATTTTGTACGTCATGGATACAAGCAAGAACTTTGCGAAATATACGATCGCAAGTAACGCGTGGGCTTCCCTTACGACCATGACGGGCTCTGCAAGCATGAGTCAGGGCTATGCTCGGCTTCTCACTGATGGCTCGGCTTGGGTGGTCTTTGTTCCGTATCAGAATATGCAGACCGCAGGGCAAGAACTCATGAAATACAACATATCCGCCAATACTTGGACAGCGGCGGTTACAACAGGTGCCCCAACCAGTAGCAGCTATTACATATCAGAGATATTTAATGGTTTTGTGTACGTTCAGTACCTCGGAACGTCTGATAACTACAGCCAAATTTGGAAATACAACATTTCTGGCAACACATGGACGGCGAGTGCATTAAACCTCCGCACGAAGGGTCTAACAAACGGCGGCGCCTATGGCATGTTCCGCGCAAACAGCAAGCTCTATTGGATTGGTTCGTATGCAGTCAATGACTACAGCGATACTCGCGCAATGCAGAAATACGGAATTTGGGAAATGGATACTGCCGAAAACTTTACACTCAACGCCAGCAAATTCACTCCCGTACAAATGGGACAGTGGTGTTACGGCCAGCAAGGCGGTTATGAGCAGGACATGATGGCGGCCACAAAATCAAACGCGCGATATCAAGTCTATTGCGGATTCCATAGCTACGCCCGAGGCTTCCGCTATTTCCCGTACGTTGATCCGACGCTTAAAACCGTAGAATGGGTGAAAGTACCAATGGAGTCGGGAAAGGAAAAGGAGTGGAGCGGTTGGGGCGCCGTCGTGAAAAATGGAAAACTCTACATGGTTGACCCCGTATCGCTCGATCTGTTTGTTTGCACGATTGGCACTTGGACTTGGACGAAGAAAGACAACATTTACGCTCGCATCGGAAATAAAATGCCGTACAGCGTGCATGGAGATGAATGGAATTTGGGTTGCGGTCTTGCATATTTGAGCGGAGCGACTCCGCATCAGCTTGTAGGCGGATTGTTTACCGTAAAGGAAGATGCTACGAACATCTACCTGATGGCGCCTCGATACGGATCGAATGATTACGTCTACGTATACAAATACGATGTCGTGGCAAACCAATGGAGCGTCTTGAACACCTCGGGGTCAATGCCGAACGCCTATCTCGGAAATAACACTTCGCAATCAAGTTATGCGATGTGGAAGAGTCATCTGATCACATCAAACGAAGCCAGCACATGGTTGCTTCTGACGTCTCACTGCTATAACAGCACGACTCAATATTTCGTTCAGAGATACTACGCATTCAATCCGACCGACGGCTCATTTGAAGCGGTGGTTGGATATAACCACACAAGCCAATGGTATGGAGTTTACGGCTTCACGCTTGAAGGAAAGCCCATCTGGCACACAAGCACTAGTGACAGCAAGCTCTATTACAACGACATGAGCACAATGGCTTATGACGTTACAAATAAGCTGCTCGAACAATTCCTGAATGACCAAAACAAATATATCTGGATGCAAAGCACGTTCTGCCAGAACGCGGTAGCTATCTTCAATTTGGATTCCAGCAACTTCGAAAAGTGCTTCATGCTTCGAATGGATATCAGTAGCACACAAGGAGCGGTAAACCAGATTTGGGGATTCTATCAGCAAATCGATGCCGTGAAGGGAGGGTATCTTCTCGGTTGGGCAAGAAACGCATCGTTGAGCTCACCGTACCGATACGGCCGAATCATGATCGATAACGACAATGTTCGATCGGTCATCGTAAATGACGCACTGCCATCATCGGTTGTTGACTCAGCCACGGTATTCACCACAAAGGTCAAAAAGAACTTCAAACTTTATCTCGAATATTGGTGCTACAACAACGGTCTTGTGACCTTCTTTGCGCCAGCCAATTAATCATTAACCACATAACATTATGAAATTCTACAAAGCAAAACACTCGGTAGTCAGCGAAGGTGTTGAAGCCACCGTCGTGTACCACAAAGATAACGGCGATGAGCTGGTCTGCGTGCGCGAAGGCGCCGAAGCTTTCGAAGAACAAAATCCAGACGCCAAAGAACAAACCGTTGTCGAGGCTGACAAGCTTCTGGGAAAAGAGAGCGTAAAAATTTCAGTGCCTACAAAAGCTGAGATTCGAAAACAAAAACCGCTAACAAAGGAAGAAATAACGTCTGAAATTGAAAATGCGGAGACTTTGACCGCTGATATTTCCGTGGTCGAGGAAAAAGACAAGGAAGGTAAGGCTGTTCAAAAGCTGACGTACTTCGAGAATCGGGAAATCAAGTCGGTCGAGGATTTTCTCAAGGCTCAGGAAGAACAACAAAAAGAGCTGGAGCATGTAGCGCCAGCCGATGAGGTTGCACTAGAGGAAACCAAAACAGACACCGAAGAGAAATTGTAATCATTAACCCCGTTATTGTATGCCAAAACTATACTTAATTGCTGGGCACACTCAGGGCAAAGATGAAGGTGCTCAGAACCTGAAAACCAAAGAAACCGAAAACATGATTGCAAGGAATATTCTTTTGCAGGTATTCCCGAAGATCAAAGAGCAGATATTTACCGATCTTTGTCCTTTCGACCTGACTCTTGAAGAGCAGACGAAATGGATCAATAAAAGGGCAAGCGAAAACGATTACGTCGTTTGCTGCCATTTGAACTCCTCGCCCGAGCGCAAAGAAACAGGCGCCCTCTGCTTTTACTATGGCGGAAGCGAAGAGAGTAAAGCAAAGGCCGATAAATTCCTAAAAGCCTACTGCCAAGAAATCGGTCTGAGAAACGCTGGATTGCTGGCCGATACCCAGAGTCGATTCGGCCGACTCGGGATTGTGAGGGATACCAAGGGATGGGCATTCCTGTTGGAAATGGGCTCAATCAATAATGATATAGAAACCGTGAAGACTAAGGGAGCTCAAGCCCTGATTGAGGCTTTGCAGGCGCTTGTTGGCCTGCCTGACGCGCCTGTGGCAGCTAACCAGCTCTTTACCGATGTTCCCGCCACACACCCCGATTTTGAGGCTGTTAAGTGGGCGAAGGAAAAAGGTGTCGCTGCGGGATACCCAGACGGCAGGCTTGGCGTCGATGAACCGCTTAAAGTAGGCCGATTCTTGTCATTTCTCAAAAAATATGATAACTTACCTAAGTAAACGGGCGGGTTTCTCCGCGAAGTGTTGACAGAGCTGTTGGTACGGAACAAGATCGACGGAAGCGAAATATTCCTTGATTCCAAGCACAACTTCCTCCACAATTTGGGGTAACCATTTGGTTAGCGGTTCCAATCGCGTCAATGACCCCCCACCAAAAAAACTCTTATTTTATTGAATGGAATTACTTATGGACAACAATCTTCCTACATCAAACTTATTACATGCGTTTGGCTTGTTTTTTACTATAAATCTGATTTTAGATATTATCGTATATAAATTTTTCGGCTTTGAAGTTGGACTTATATTTGCAATTGCTTTAAGTACTGGTTCTATAGGCTTTGCGTTGGTAGGAATAGAAAATGTAATAATTCTTAAAGATAAACAAAGCAGGTAAACACTTAGGGAAGAGATCTTACTCCCAGGGATATACTAGTTTATTGTTTTCAGTTATTACTTCATGGATTGTATCAAAATAAACTTCTAAAAATTTGTGTATCTCTTTTGAATCGTTCTTAATTTTTCGTTTCCACTTTTTTCTTACTTCTCTAAAAACCAGTTCGCGCCCTAATTTAATGTTTTTCACGAACTCGTCATCTGAAGATTTGGTAAGTACTTCAAATAGGCTAAGCCTGTCAACATCACTGTCGGCATACCTTGCAACATGGACATGGGAACCTCTAACTTTTATATAGTTCTCAAACATTTTTTCAACTAGATTTTTCAAATTAGTAGCTTTCTTGCTTACTTTCTCACTTATTCTGGATTTTTTATATGCTCGCTCTATTGTTGTTAAATAAACTAAAAGTCTTAATCGTAATATATATAATTCTTGCAAGTAATTCTCTATGTTGTACCGAATATAACTCACTTTTGAAACTTGTTTTTCTTGAAATGGAAATACGCCTATGTATATAGGAATATTTTGAATTGATTCATAAGAATTGGCTATCTCGTAAAAAGGCCTAAACAGCTTGTTTACTATAAGATTATCTTCTCTGTCTAACTTTGCACCAGTAAGTTGAGTGGGTTCTGATCCTAAAAGTTGGTTTACAAAGATTTTCTCTAATTCTCTTTTTTTAGTTTTTTTACGAAATAATTTTATTTTTTTAACTGAAAGCTTAGAAAGAAAACTGCTGTAAACTTTTATTTTTCTTGTATAAAAATCCATATTAGCAAAAATTAAATATATTTTTACAATGAGTAAACTAGCTTCAGTATATTTGATTATTTCCTGAGATTAAATGAGAATTAGCATTTTCTACACAACAGATATGAGAAACTGAGTTCTGCTGCTTGGAGCATACGCTCTCTTTGCAATACTCTGTCTCACCAGCTTTGCATTTTCGAGAAAAAGAAAACCAGATGAACAAGTAGCAATCGTGATAAGCCGCATTTACATGAACAATGCCTTAGCATTTGTCTTAGCGTCTAAATTCTTTACTCCAGAAGTAACATTGATAACTATCTTGGCAGAGATAACCTGGTTTACAACATTTGGATTGTATCTATGGTTTCAAAAACGGTTTATTGATTAAAATTGAATCTGGGAGACCTGAGATAGAAATGCAATATTTTGAAATGATGGAAGACCCTTTCACTTTTGTCATATTACAGGTTTTGAAGGGTGTGATTCAGTTGGAGAATTCAAAATTGCACTAAAACCATTTAGATTTTCTGATAAAATTTACAACAGCTCACTTGAAAAACTTGTTCCTAAATAATTGAATTGTTTAAACCCCTCAGCGTGTTCACATCGGCATCTTGAGCCGTATAACCTTGTTAGCATCTCTACTTTCTCAATATAGAATTCTGGCCCTTGTGACTTAAATGGCATGATCATAGATCTTTTCCGTTCGATAACAGAGCTTACATCAACATATTTCGTAGGACTAAACTCTCCGTATAAACCTAACTTATTATACGTATCGCAAAAGAAAAATTGTGTAGGTTTTTTATGTTTTATCCAACATTGCTTGACCGCTCTAAGTACATCAAGACTAGTTTGTCTGTGATCGGGATGACTGTCTTCATCCCAATGAGTAATAAGGATATCTGGAATGACAGCAGTCAACCTATCCCTTAAAAGACCAACTGTTTTGTAGTAAGACACGTCAAATCCTGAAACAATACTTGATTCTTCTTGCTCTTTTTTTCTAAGTTTATCTTGCGTATCTCTGATGATAACATTCACTTGATGTCCATTGTCCTTGTAGTTTAACAATGTCCCCCCTGCCCACAATTCTGCATCATCTATATGTGCTCCAATGTATGTGATCTTAAGCATAAGTAATATATAATAACTATTTCAATTCAGATAAGGCTTCAATCAACTTATCTATAGACGTTATTTTTATTTTATCTTCTGCTGTCTCATAGCGAACCCCCAACAAAGATAGAGCTTTTGTGATACCTCTATCGCATTCTGATAGGCCCCATTTCTTATACAATTCTATTGTTCTTAATAACACTCTTAAAATACTACTTTCAAGATCATTTTCTAACCTAAAATTCGTAACTCTAACCTTTAGCTCGGATTCACTTAAAGACCTGACCCGACTATCTTTAGCAAATGAATCATTCTCCCATTGTTCAATAGGTGAAAGCCCATTGAGAACTGTAATGATAGCTCTTCTACTATTTACTTTTAATTTTGCTCCAGGAGAAAATTTGAAATTATCGTATTTTGTGCCAAGTGCTACCATCTTTCTGCCGATAATTCTATCTATAAAACTTCTATCCAAAGAATACCCGCCGACTTCAGCATATACGCTTGACCTAAAACCAAAATTGGCACCTGGAGTTGGAATATAGTTTCGCTTGTTTCGGTGATAGGCTTGAACGTATTGCATAAATCTCAGCCCCACTTGTAATTCAGGCAAATCTTTAAAGTATTGAGCGTCCCAGTCTAATATACCGTGAGAACATGGAGACTCTCCTAAATTGGTAACATGACTTTCCATAAACCTCTCACCTAAACCTTGTGTATCAGCATCTACAGATATCAATCCATGATCATAATGTGTGTCATTTTGCAATATTCTGTATAAAATTACGTCAGCTATTTCTTTTCTAACCCTTCCAATAGAAAGGTTAGCATATTTTCTAACAAAATATGCTATAGAAGGTATCTTATTTTTTTGGCCTTCCTTGAAATTTTCCAGATTTTCGGCTAAAAGTTTAGCCTTTTGTTCATCGAAACTATTAGCATGTTGATAGTTGATGTTAGCAACTATTTCATATTTAGAAGGGTCTAGTGTTTGATTTAGAGCAAGTAATCTAATAGTCGACAAGAGCCCTGAAGGACTTTCTTCAGAGGATACTGGCAACATGACGGAAACAATATGACGACCATCCAGTGGGGGTATCTGCTTTGAAATAGCATCAATCTCTGACAAGTAACCTGCATCTTGTAAGTTTAGGTATGATGATAATTTATTTCCTACACTAGAGTGCATGGATTTGTACAAATCATTTTTTTAAAATAGCCCACTTATTTTGCCCATACTTTACTTCTACCGCAGAGGAAACCTCTACTAAAAGCCTGCCGTCAGTTGAGATGTTTGTAGCATCAAGTTTTTTGCCGTTTATACTTACTGCTCCACCTTTTACTAAATTCCTGAATTGGCTTTTGCTTAAAGCAAAATTAGCTTTTGCAAAATCCAATAAATCTATTTCATTTTGACCCACAATGTAACATGGGGCATCGATGGGTATTGACTTAGACGCTGATCTCTCATAGCTTTCTTCAGCTTCTCCAATAGTCTGGTCGACGTGATACCTTTTCAACATTTCTTTTGCTAATTTCTTTTTCAAACCTCTAACCCCTTCTCTGGCATCAGCTATAACGCTTACAATTTCCGATGAAGCTAAGTCAGTATAAATATCAAAATAATCCTTAATCAATGAATCCGGAATAGACATTATACGTCTATATTGTTCGGCAGCGCTGTGATTTAATCCTATGTAATTTCCAGCTGTCTTACTCTGCTTGCCTTTGCCATCTGTACCTAAAGTAATTTTGGTGGTTAAAATCGACTGTGGTTCTTGCTTGTAATGACTCTGGAGATCCCTACCCATCATCTCATTAGTGAGCTGATCATCTCCGCAAACAGCAATGTCTGTTTTTAAATATACTGAGTCGTACCCCTGCAATAGTTGGTAAACAAGTTCGTGAGCATGGATAGGCTCTCCCTTTTCGATACGACTTTTGAATGTATTTCTTTCGGTTAACTTACTTAAAGTTATTGGCCTTAAAACCCTATGAATAAAACTTAAAGCGTCCATGTCTTTAAACCAAGCTGAATTTCTATGTACTTTTAAAACTTCAGGATTATTTATCAATACTTTCGTAGCTTGATCGAGGAATTTATCAGCATTAGCTTGGATAGCGTCTTCATCAAGCTGTGGTCTTTCCAAATTTCTACCTGTTGGATCACCAATCGAAGCCGTAGCATCTCCAATTATCAAATCAACTTTATGACCAATTTCTTGCATATATCTAAGCACCCATAGATTCACAGCATGGCCAAAATGCATATCTCGTCCTGTTGGATCAGTACCAAATTTAATATTTAATTTTTCCCCATCCTTTAATCTTCTAAGTAAGCTATCTTTATTTCCGGGGATAACTTTATCAATGACTCTATATAGATGTGAATCTGTTGAAAATTTTTCAATAGTCATATTATAGGTTTAATAAGATGTAATTATAGATTTATTCAAAATCTAGTCAAGGGCATATATCACCCTAAATAACGGTAAATATAAATCTTTTTGTCTCATCATCTTGACCCCCTTCTCGAATTCTTTAAAAGGAATCTCGTGTGTTATAATAGTCTCCAACTCCGGATGAGCAGTCAGAAAGTCTATTGCTTTAACAAAGTACTTGATTTTGTAGGCAACTGATGAGGTTAAAACAGCTTCTTTTTGAAAAAGAAGCCTATTGTTGAAAACCAAATTGTAATTTATTGGAAAAACACCTAGTGAAACAACTTCCCCCCCTTTTTTAATATGCCTCAAAGAAAGTTCAATAGTCTCTGACTGATCTCTTCCAACTGTCTCGAATACTTTATCGAATAGATTAGACTGGCTTATCTTGTCAGATGTTACTTTTATCTCTGGCGACAATTTTTGCATAAATGTCCTGGTCGTATTGTGTTTAGACAGTAGAGTTACGTTTTTCCCTAACGAATTTAGTACATAAGAAAGCATAACTCCAACTGCCCCGTCCCCAACCACAAGTGCCTCATATTTTAAATCAGAGCTGATTCTCTCATATATAGCATGCAAGCATACTGCTACTATATCGCAAAGCACCCCTAATCGTGGTGATAGACTATTAGGCAATAAAAAAACATTTTCTGATGGTAATGTAACAAATTTACTAAAAGCTCCGTCAATATTCCTGCCTATTGCTCTAAAAAATTCACAGAGATTATCTTGGCTATTAAGACAACTAGAACATTCTTTACAAGGTATAACTGGCATACCAACAACATTTCTACCTATCAAATCTTTTTTTTCACTTTGAATAACTTGTCCAACAAATTCATGTCCTAGTTTATGGCTAAAACTATCTATGGGAAAGCCCTCATTAAGCTTTAACATGTCAGAGCCACATAACCCTGCGTATGTTACTCTTATTGTAGTGGAAAACTCTTTCATATGACACTTATGAGTATAGAATTGATAATTAATGTCTTTCGCTTATCTTCTTCCACTTTTCAGATAATTTACAAACATGGTCAGCATATTCTTGCTTAACTTCCTCCCATATTTTACCTCCTTTTGTGCACGCATCAAACGCCTCTTGAATTTGATTTGGAGAAAACAAACTAGCGTTTGAGATACATTGAAAAATTATATTATCCATGGGTGTGTCATACGCTCCTTCTCCATTTAAAATTAAATTTCTAATCGCATCAGCTGAATAATCAAGCGTAATCCCAGAATTTGGCATACTTTTACTCATTTTCGGAAAATCATTGAAACCTTTAATCAAAGTAGAATACATTGCGGCAATTGAGGCTTCTGAGAGTTTATCATGAAACATTTCACTTATTTTCATTTTTTCTAAAACTGTCTGAGAGAATTTGACGTACTTATGCTCATCTATGCCCAATGTAATTAATAGATGTTTCTTCTTATTGTATAGCAATTGGTGATACCAACCAGCTACCATAAGAGCAAGGGACAGTTTTCTTCTGTAAGTCATGGTAGAATCTACTTTGCCCTGAGAGACGTAAAAGCCATGCAAGTCTTCCTCTGCGGATTCAAAGTCTGTGTCAGTCATAAAATGGCTACATAAGTACATTGTCCTCAAGATGTCTAATTCATCGTACTGGTCTCTTAGTTCACTACCATTGCCTTCTATAAAACCAAGTTCCAACATAAATCTTCTTGTTTGCTCGCCTATCTCTTTTGTTTTAGATAAACTTGTACCTTTACCATTAAATGCATCTAAATCTCCTAAAACAAATTTAACAGGCATTCTGCCATATTTCTGCAATTTAACTGCTTTTATGATTTGAGACAGCGTACCAAGATGAGGAGTACCAGAAAGGCCAATACCTGTTATAGCTAGGACATCATTATGAGTTTGACCTGCTATTGTTGCAAACTTATCTGCTTTGTAGTGACAAAACCACATAGTAGAAAGATCTGACGGCTTAAGTGTACCCAACTGAAAATCTATTGGTTTGACTTCATCTCTCATGTTCTCATAACCTCCATCAGACAAGATTTTTTTATAATACTCCTCTCCTATTTCTATGTCTACTTTATTCATAGTGTTTATTTTATGTAATCTATAAAGGTTTTGCCATCTTCTATAAATTCTGTCCTCATTCCAAGCATCTTTGCTGGGGATAAATCATATTTATCATTATCTCCAAATACCTTTATAAGCTCTGGAGAAAACTTTGATTCTAGAAGAACACTTCTGTAAGCGTAATACTTATTCGGAGCGTCTAAATTAAATATTTTTACAAATGAATCACTACATCCTAATGCATCAAGGAGTGATTTGGTAAATTCTTTTGAGGAGAAAGTTACTAAATACAATGATTGATCTATTTTAGAAAAAATTTCTAAAAGTTTATTCTCACTTTTAATGAGAGTTCTAATATCTCGTGAAAGTGGCTTCAATACATTTTTGTGCCAAACTCTTAAATCAAGTCCATGGGATTGCAAACCATCAATAAAATTTGGGAATTTTTTTTTGAATAATGAAAAACCTGTAGCTGACAAACTTAATTCACTACATAGCCATTGCTTTGTTCTAGCGCTTAACTCTAATCCTAAAGGAGATTCCTTTGAGTATATCGTACCGTCCTGGTCAAGTATAAAAGCTTTTTCAGAGCTCATTTGTTTATTATTTATTGAACTGAGGATTTAACGTCCCACCAGACAACTCAATTACTTCCCTTAACTTTTCAAATGGTCGTCCAGTTGACAGCTCTTTCGTTGCTAGATCGTATCCTTCTGCTATATCTTCAGCCCCTCCTGATAAATAAATCATCGCTGAAGCATTTACTGAGATTACTTTCTGTAAAACTTCTTCTCCTACCCCTTTTAGAACATCCAGAGTCGCTTTGACATTCTATAACTTATCTTGTTTTTCTCTGATCTGGCTAATGTTATATCTGACATTAAGTCTCAAAAGATCGACCGGATCAGCCATTAAAAGCTCGCTTTTTTCTTGAGAGGTTCTGCCAAAAACTACTTTATTATACTTGAACAACCCAATCTCATCTATATAGGCCGTCTTATCTTCACTAGAATTTGCAACCATTACATGTGAATACCCTAAACCATGAAGTGCGTGTATAGATTTTTTAATATCTGGAAGAGATAATCCATATAGTACTGCGTCAGTCCTTATAGGAGTTACCATAGCAGGAAGTGCATACGAAAGACTTGTTGGAGCGAGTAACTTTCCACCGTATAAATGGTCAAATTGAGGAATAGCTGATTCTATAGAGACTAATCCTAGATTTGTTTTCTTTAAGATTTCTACTGACTCTTCCGCGCCACACAATCTCCCCCCTAAAATTGTGAAAAAATCAGAGGATCCAGTAAGTGACGATGTGGATTTTGAACATGGCTTAACTATTTGAGAACCGCACGACGCAGCAACTAAAGCAGCCGGGGTAGAGATATTTACTGTTTTGACTCCTTTTTTACCTGATCCTGCTACAGTTACCGTATTTTTGCCATTTTTTGACGGTATAGTTATTTGCTTTAAGTAAGCTCCATCTATTTCTAGGACAGTTCTTACTAGATTAATGATAAATTTTACTGAAGGATCAATGTTGTTACTGTATAGAACGGAGGCCAGATGTAAATCTCGGTCCTTTAATTCGTTTTTTGTATCAAAAATAGTTTGTACAACCACTTGAACATCATCTGATACATCTAAACCCGCATTGAGTTTGCTGAAGTAATTAGTTAGAATGTCTCTTGCTTTATTCTGCATAGGACAATTAGTATCAAGATAACGTAAATTTACCACTTATCAAAAATATGTCAATAATCTGTATTTTCTGCGAAATAGTAAAAAACACAGAACCCGCAGACATAATCTGGGAGGACCGGTATAGTATTTGCTTTGCGCCGCTTAAAATGGAGTCTTTTGGCCATGTATTAGTCTTGCCCAAGAGGCATGTTAAAGATATTTTTGTCGCCGATAAAAGCGATTTGACCAAAATAGCTGGAGCGCTTAAGGCGGTTTCAAAGATCTTAAAATCAAAACTTGGAGCAACTGGTGTAAATATATTTAATGCGAATGATCATAGTGCCCAGCAATCAGTAAATCATTTACACTTTCACGTGATTCCAAGGTTTCCAGATGATAAATTAGATCTTTGGCCGCACTTTCCTAAAAAGAAATTTGATAAAAAACAGATTTTAAAATCACTAATAAAAAAATATGATTGAAGTTGAGAGGAAGTTTCGACTGGATGATTCAAAGAAACAAGGTGTTTTGAGTATGCTTGAGAATAAAACGCCGCAGGATTTTCATCAAATTGATAAAGTTTTTCTCTTTCAAAATAATTCATTTAAGAATTTCAAGAGAGGGCAACCTGTGATCAGGATACGCTCATCAAATGGCGTCATTACACTTACTTATAAGCGCGCACTGAATGAAGGTGGTGACATGCTGGAGCATGAAGTAAAAGTTGACTCTGTGGACGTTACCCAGGCCATTGTGTTGGAGTTGGGTTATTTATTGGCGACTGATATTGAGAAAAAACGACAAGAATTTAGTTTTGATAATGCAACTGTGAGTCTGGATGAGGTTGTGGGACTGGGGACTTTTTTGGAAATTGAAATTATGGCTGATGATGAACAGAAAATTGATGATGCCCAAAAGAAGGTTATGGAAATAGCAGAAAAATTTGGCTTAGGAGAAGCTGAAATCGTGACAAAGAAATATGATCAGCTGATGGAAGAGAAACGTTCTTAAGATATAAATCTTTTTAAACTAAAAAGCGCCAGACGTGCTGGCGCTTTTCTTTTAGACCTAGGGATTATTTCTGGAATAGAGCTTTGTATTTGTCCCAGTAAGCGTAACCGAGATAAGCGTTGAGTACAGTGACGAAGAGGGCAGACCAGATGTATTGAGGGCTGTTGAGTAAATTCATAGTTGTAGCGCCGATACAGATTGGTGCGAGGAAAATGGCAGCAAGTGCAGGACGGAAACCGACAACGAGCATGAGGCCCGCGATTAATTCTGTGCCCTTAACTAATTGGAAAATTCCCATAGCCCAAAGTGCTTGAACATTTGGAAGCATTTCAGTTGGAATACCAGCCCAGCCATTCATGGCGCCATAAAAACCACCAGCGCCGCTCATAATGAAGAATAAGCCGAGGATGACACGCAAAGTTGTCAGTAAATATTTATTGCGAAGATTCATTTTCATAATAGTTATTTGAAAAAGACTAATTGATATGTTCAAATGATACAAACAGTAGCCCTAAGAAACAAGCTTATGTATAAAATTTTTGCCGCCTGCAAAGCATTTGTTAATTATAATGGCAAAATTCTGATTTTGCGCGAGTCCGGAAAATACGAGGATGGAACCAATGTTGGCCGCTATGACATACCAGGAGGACGCGTTCAGCCTGGTGAAAGTTTTGACCAAGGTTTGATTCGTGAGATCAAAGAAGAAACCGGATTAGATGTAGAAATTGGCCGACCATTTGCAGTAGTTGAATGGCGACCAGTGGTGCGAGACGAACAATGACAGATAGTAGCAACTTTCTTTGAGTGCAAAGCTAAAACTGATCAGGTGGTTTTGAGCGGAGATCATGATAATTTTATTTGGATTGATCCCAAAGATTTTGCGAATTATCCAATCATTGCCAATATGAAAGGAGCTTTTGAGGACTATGTGAAATTAAATTAATCATATGAAAAAATTAAAAATTGAAGTGCCAAGCACATCTCGTCTAGAAGCATTTAGCGACGGCATACTAGCCTTTGTAGCCACACTGATGGTGGCAAGTCTAGATATACCAAAATTTCTGTCCAATGGCTTTGGAGAATTCACGGACTACTTGGGAGACTTGATGCCCAGACTGGGAATTTTTGCTTTTAGTTTTTTTACGATTTGCGTGATTTGGGTGAATCATCATCATTTCTTTCATCAGCTGAAAAAAATTAATTGGCAGATTTTATGGCTAAATAATTTGATGCTTTTTTTCATAACTTTGATTCCATTTATTACGGCTACAGTAGCTGAGAAACCAATGTCGGCCATTCCTCTGCTAATTTATGGCCTAACTATGTCGCTAGTTTCAGCTTTCTTTTGGGCGATGGTTCATCAGGCTTTTTTGAAAACGAATTTGCTAGATGAAGACTACGACTTGAAATCGAGAAAAAGAGAAGTTAATAAAGGTATGATAGCCACAATTTCTTATCTGGCGGCTGGTCTATTATCTCTAATAAGCCCAGTAATTGGGCTGATACTGGTAGTCTTAATCCCCTTCTATTTCTTCGTGCCAACTATAGTTGCTGCTGATTAGGTTTTCCGAAGAATTGAACGACATAAGTTGCCTCTTCACCTTTATAGAACCCTTTAGCCGTGGCGATACCGACTTCAGTGTATTTTTTATTCAAGATATTCTCGCGATGCTTTGGTGAATTCATCCAGGCTTTGTCGACATCAGCAGATTCAGTAAAGTTCACGGCCAGATTTTCACCAGCAGAACGATAGTCATATTCAACCTGATCTAGCCAATACCAGGGAGGGTTGCCTTCTGGAGTGTAATGTGAGAAATAACCTCGTTTAGCCATATCGTTAGCCTTTAATTGAGCCGCTTTTTGCAATTTAGGGCTTATCTCCAGTAAAGGTATTTTGGCCTCTTCCCGTTCGGAATTAGAAAGTCCAACCAGTGCTGAAGGCAGTACCAAAGTCATTAATTCATGACGTAGAGGTAAAACCATCAAAGCAGATGCTCCGAGAGCAAGTGCCAAAAATCCTGAAATGAGAAGAGTTTTTTTGTTCATCCCAGTATTTTACCATTTTTGGGTTTGATAATCAAAAAGCCCGGCCGTATGGCCGGGCTTAAGATCTGATTAACTAATGCTTAGCGAAGTTCTGGCATTGGAAGATTGAGGGAAGCACACATGATGTTGTTGATACGGCGCTTAGTTGTTTTGTAGACATAACCTGTACCTTTTTTGCTGATCTTGATGCCTGCTAGTGACCATGGGCTTAAAACTTCGCCACTTTCCTTTACCTGGAAAGCCTTAACTGCGTTGAAAGATTTGAGATCATATTTACCAGTTACTTCGAGACCTGCGTTCATATATTGGTTAAGGAATCGCTGTAATTTCTTTACATCCTCAACATTATTTTTACGACCGTATTTGATGTAAGAATTGAGATAAGGAGTACAAGCAGCTGGCTGTTCCTGAACAACTGGTTTTGGAGCTTCTGGCTTGTCGATTGTTTCACCGAGCACTTCTCCTGCTGCTGGCGTAGTTACTACTGGAGGATTTGGTGCAGTTGGGGATGGAGTAGTAGGAGCTGGACTTCCACCACAAGCTGAGCCAGAACAAGATGGTGCACCGAAACTTGCACTACCACCACTTCCGCCACCTCCACCTGACTTGTCATCAAAAGTAATTACACAAGTGCGATATTCAGCCAAACCAATTGTGCCTGAGCAGTTTTCGCCGATTAGAGTTGAGTAATTGGAAAGACCTGAAGAAGTTACTGAATAACTTCCAGCATCAAGCGTAATTGCATAACCTTTCCCTGACACACCATTGAAATTGGCATCAGATGGGTCAGTTGCTGTGACGTGAATTGGGAAACTTGACGCCGAAGAACTGCCACCGTTGTCATTAATCACCTCAACAACAACATTCAGATTGGCCGCGATATCGTTGTTAGTAATAGTACAAATCTTAGAAGATTCACCGTCCATCGTCACCTGCCCTTCAGCATTACAATCACCACTGAAAGTTGTGCTGTATTTAGCTTCTTCACTTTCGCTTGGGTAGCTTTCAGAGACGCTGTATGTGCCGGCAGAGAATTCATTAGCTTCGCCTGAATAAACTTGAGATTCACCTACATAATAGTTGAAATCAGTTACTTCAGCTGTACCACCATTATCCTGAATCAATTCTTTGATCACTGTAAGAGTTGGACCTTCTGAAGTCGGAACACATGTTTCAGTTACTTCACATGGAATCTCTGGGATTGGAGGAAGACATTCCGGTGCGGTTGGATTCATTTCACATGGTGAAATGGGAGGTACTGGAGGAAATTCTGTACATTCTGGCAACTCTGGATTCATCTCACATGGAGTTGCTTCTTGGGCAGACACAGCCAAACTTGGAATTAGCAAAAAAGCCAATAAGAAGCTGGCCGTAATTTTCTTGATTAAATTCATTATATTTTTTAATTATTATTGCCAAAACAACTTATCATTTTTCTGCTAAATTACAAGTCAGCATCAAAAAAGCAAACCTCCAACTGGTCAGAATTGGAGGTTTGCGGGGGATCGTAACTCTTTTAAAGATGTTACTTAAGAATTTGGAGCTGAATCGTCCTCAGCAGGGTCGCCTTCGTGATGGGCAGGCAGAGTTATACCGTTAGCTTTGAGAATTTGGTCTACTTTGGCACGATCTCCAGCTTTCATAGCGGCCTTCAGTTCAGTTTTGGCAGTAGCCGGGAGCTCTTTGAAGAAAGGAGGTTCAGGCATATTAATGCCATTAGCTTCTAGTATTGAGCGCACCTTTTCCGGATCTTTTGATTCGTGAGCAGCCTTGAGTTCAGCCTTAACTGAATCAGACAACTTATCGATTTGAGCTTTTAGTTCGCCACGAAACTCTTGGCGCATTTCACGTCTCATTTCTCTTTTCATTTTTCCTGGTGTAGGGAGGCCTAATTTCTGGCCAAGCTCTTTAGCTTTGGCGAAATCTTTTGCTTCTAGGGCGGCTTCTATCTCTTTTAATGTCGGGAAATTTTCAGCAGTGATTTTTTCTAGAACTTTGTCGTGACCCTGTGCTTTTTCATAAGCAGCCCAGGCATTGTAATCGCCTGCTTTGACTAATTTGGTCTCTTCGGCCCGGACCGTGGGATCAAATCGCAAATAATTTTTTTTAGTTTTGGTAGTGTCAGTGCTTTGCGCACCAACTACTGCCGCACCAACGGATATTGCTACTAAAGCGCCAGATAGAATTTTAGTGGGAAGACTTAATTTCATATTTTAATTTTAAGGATAAATTTGAAGAAGTTACCATGGTTGCTTCACATGGTTGATACAAAGATAGACAAAACTTTATTACAAAAAATTATTTTCTTTCTTTAAAGTGCATCAGAATGAGAAAGCTCAGAATTGCAGCGAAGAAACACCAGACTGAAAAGAGTCCCTGAAAATAGAAAACAAAACTAACCAAATAAGCTATACCCAAGGAAAGCCCAAAAAAATTGAGCCAGCGGCTTGAACTAAGTAGCGGCGGCAAAACAGTAGCAAAAAGATAGAGCGCCATTACATAATGCTCGCCGAATACATTATAGTAGTACTCAATGTGATTGCAGCAATTGCTGTCGAAGTGCAGCGGATTGGTAATCAGGAAAAAAGTTAAATATACTGAAACCAATAAGCCCAGTGGAATTAAGTAAAGAATTTGTCGACGCGACCTTTCGGAGGTCTCTTGCATGTAGAAGGCGTACGGAACAACCGCAGGCCAAAGTAAAAAAGCAATGATGACAAAGGCATAGGCAAAATAAACTTGCCAATTCGTCCCATTTCCCAGCCAAACAAAACCTTCAATGAGTTGTTGCGCAGAAAAAATAAAAGGTATGATCGCCAGAGGTAAATCAGTACTGTAAAGAAGCTTAGGCCTATTGGTAAGACCAAGGCCTGCCAGGGTTCCACCCGCTATAAAACTGGCTGGTGCAGAAAAACACATAAGTTTATTTATTTTTCATGTTAACTTTAGCACAAAAAGACCAGATCTTTCCAATTTGAGTTTGAAAAAATTGATCAATTCAATTAGATTCTTAGCGTTTATTAAATAGGCTCGGGTGGCGAAACTGGCAGACGCGCTACGTTCAGGTCGTAGTGATCGCAAGATCATGGAGGTTCAAGTCCTCTCCCGAGCACCAAAAAAACTAAAGTCGTTTTAATGCTCTCCAGTGCGTCTCTCTATTCGATCATCCTCTGCTGCTCTTCTATTTAGATTATTTGGATCTATCATCTATTTATTATGTTGATGTTGCTATCCCTTGTCTTAAGAGTTTTAGGGTCAGTTTGAGTGACTAAAATAGCCAATGTATTTTCTTTGATTCGGTCATTAATTTCCTTATCCGAAGCTATAAGCTCACGGAGTTTATCAAAAACAGCGGCAATTTTATAATTACGTGCTGGGACGTCCAGGTGAAGCATGGCTGGCTTGTCGGGATGATGTTTGAGATAATTCTTATCGACAATACCTAGCAGTAGCTTAAGATGGTCCAAAATCAATTCTGGACTGTCGGTCCAGGAAATCTCAAGGGCACTGCGGCCTTTTAGAGTATGAGCGAAGTGTGTTTGACTAACTCTGACTATTTGTTCATCGTGCTCCTCAACATCAATATTTAAGTGATTTTTTTGGTAATTTTGGGTTACTCCGGATTGATCAACTTTTGGTGGATTGAATTTGGCAGCCTGATCAAACATTTTCTGATGTTTGGAACGATACTCTTGCGTAACTCTAGTTTGATCCAAAAAACTTCCACTGTAAACATTCCCACCCTCAACCGTATCATGGCCAGTTCGATAAATACGGAAGTCTCCAGCTTTGTACTCTTTGGGATATTTTTCTTTAAGCCAGGAATCGAGTAAAAACACATTTTTAATTGTTTCTGCCTGGGCTTGGTTAAAATCGCTACAATGAGCGCCGCAGCCATGATGAGGAAATTCTTTACCATGGAAATGCGCCTGGAATTCGAAGTCTAACTTCGCTAGTACTGGTTGGGTAGTTTTGCGTTTGAGAAACTCTTTTATTTTTTGACCAAATATCATATCCAATCTCTCATAGGCTTTTTTCTTGAGTTCAAGGTCAGAAAGCAACTTATGTGCTAATTGATCTTGGTCAAGCCCAGACTCAATTTCAGGGACGATAATTAGCCCAACATACGGCAACCACTCAATGGCATAGCGACCAGTCAACTGCTCTCTCTTCATAAAAAGTGTTGGTGCATTACGACCATCGGCGCATTCTACCAATATTCGACTTTGTTTTTTACTTGGCAATTCAGGATCATCAGGATAAAATTCCAGCGGCGATCTGTTATAAATCTGCTTTTCTCTAGCCCAAACTTGATTCACCTCCTGATCATGCTTAGCAAATTCCTGAGATGACTCAAACCCTTCTTTTGGCTGATCATTTTCCATATCAATATAAAGTCCTAATTGGTTTCTGGCTTCAATAACTATAGGAACTACCAGTTTTTGAGTAGCAGGCTTGACCCTTTCTAGATGCAAATCTCTAGCGATATGTTTTAGTTTTAATAGACCTACTTTGTGCTTAGGCTGAACTGGCTCTTGTTCTGGCAATGATTCTGCATGTGCTAAATTAGACATATTTTTCTAATAAATATCTAATTATTGTAACACTTTTGCTGTCTTTTTGATATCCATAATTAGATGAAGCGATGCTTGATTTATCAAAAAGTTAGCTGCGAGAAATCAGAGTTTGCTAAGACCTAAGGAGTAGTTTCAGTAGTACTGCTAGTTGTCGTGTCTGCTGTGCCATAGGTAGTTGTTTCTAAACCTTCAATATTTGTTGTTAAAGAAGCAATCATCACTTGAAGAGTTGCTTCATCTACAGCCGCTCCTGTTAAGCGATAAACACGGCTGGAATTATTGATTTTGGCTGAGAATTGGAGACGTCCATCCTCGAGAGTCACCTTCTTAAACATAAAGCCACTGTATTCTTGATTAGCTGCAAAGTCTTTGTCGTCAGGAAGCAATTCCAAAACGACCTGTGCGACATTTTCTGACAAATCCTTTGGACCGAAACCATAAGTGCGGATAGCGGTTTTATCAGTGCTATCAATGTTGCTATAGAACCAGTTACGAGGATATTGAATGGCAAATTTATAACTTGTACTTACATATATTCCAAAGTCTTTTGCAATTTCTGGAGCTGGACTTGAAGTATCATCAGTGGCTGGGGTTGTAGGTTTAACTTGTTTGAGGAAATTCCCATAACGACGAATAATTTCAGCTGCTCGGCCACGAGTCAAAGGTTCAGCAGGTCTAATATTATTGCTAGTGTCCGCATCTACCAAGCCGTTAATTTTAGCGAAGTTTACATATTTAGAATACCATTCCCCTGGTCTAACATCACCGTAAGGGATTTGAGAAAGATTGGTTTTGGATAAATCTGCCTTTTGAGCAATTTCCAACATCTTGAGGAATTCAACTAAATTTACTGATTGAGCAGGCTTGAAGCTGCCATCAGGATATCCTCCGACGATTTCCAGGAAAACGGCGCGATTGAGATAGCTAGTGTACCAAGTGCTTTTCTCAATATCAGTGAAGCTGGCAGGTGCGACACCAGTATTTAAATCAATTGAAGCCAATTCGAAAATTAGTTTCAGGGCTTCCACACGGTTTAGTGGTTGATCTGGGCGGAAAGTATTATCTGGATAGCCCTTTAAGAGCCCCTGATAACGCAGCAGGATGATAGCGTTATAATAGGGATGATCGACAGACACATCAGAGAAATCTTCAAAAGCTTTTTCTGTTTTAGTCTCAGTTTTGAGTGTTGAAGTTGCAGTAGTGCCGCTAGTAGTGGAACTTGTGTCACCGCTTTCTGCTGGTTGAGTAGAAGTTTCTGTACTGGTTGAAGTTGTAGTAGTGTCGCTAGTAGTGGAACTTGTATCACCGTTTTCTGCTGGTTGTGTAGAAGTTTCTGTACTACCAGTAACTGGAGGCAATTCATCATAAGCAGCTAGAGCTGTTTGGGTGAGCAAAGCTGTGATGAATAAAATAGAAATTATTTTTTTAGACATATTTGTTTTAATTTTAAATGGTCGAGTTCGTTGGAGAACTCGACCATTTGATAGTGAGCTCTCCTGCTCGTATTAGTTAAATTTATTTTTTCTTACCAATCATGGCATCTACGGAATATTGGCCGGCACCTGATGCGCAAAGAGTTAAGAGTGATGTGAAGATCAACATTACGTATTGAGTCATTTGGTTCGCTAAGCCGTCCTTGATGTGTACAGTCAAGAAAGCAACCACCATGATGAACATCAAAGGTAAAGTTGAAATGCAAGTGAATGCGCCAAGTACGACTAGGATACCAAAAATAAATTCAGAAAAAGATAATACCCAAGCCAGTACTACTGGTAGAGGGAAGTTCATACCAGTGAGCATTCCTTGCACCATTGCTGGGTTCTGCAATTTCATCCAGCCAGTATAAACAAAGATTCCGCCCACAACCAATCTGAGTAAAAGTTTGCTGAAACCTTTTAGTTTTTCACATTTTGCCATCATCATACTGTTTTTTTGTTAAATTTTATTTTGTCCCATAATGGGAGTTTGACTACAACAAATTTAAGCACCTTTCGAGATTTTTCGCAACTGCTCTGTAAATATCTGGCTTGGTGAAATCGAGTCCACTTTTCTTTAATTGAATTAGAGGAAAATCATTGCCGCCGGATTTAAGCAGACCTAAATAGTTTTCAGCAGCTTTGACGCCATTTTTTGGATGCAGGATTTGATCGGAAAAGAAGTAGGCGGCAGCTATGCCTGTAGCATAAACGTAAACGTAGAAGTTGTAATAGAAGTGCGGGATGCGTGCCCACTCGTATTGAATGTAATTGTCATCTGCAACTGCTGGACCGTGATAGAGTTTATTAAGGCGAGCGTATTCCTGATTGAAGAATTGAACTGTGAGTGGCTCCCCTTTTTCTACTTCGCTATGAATCAAAAGTTCAAATTCAGCAAACATAGTCTGGCGGAAATAGGTTGCACGGATAGCATCGATTTCATAAGCTAAAACTGATTTTAATTTAACTGAGTCTTTGACGTATTTTTTGAGGAGGTAGGCGGTTAGTAGACGTTCATTTACAGTGGAGGCAATTTCAGCAGTGAAAAGTGTGTAATCTGCCAAATTGTATGGTTGAGTTTTGCGAGCCAGATAAGAGTGCATAGAATGTCCACCTTCATGAATCAAAGTGTAAACGTCATTGAGAGTGCCGTTGAAGTTCATCAGGATATAAGGATCTGAATCGTAACAACCTCCAGAGAACGCGCCGCCACGCTTACCTTTATTTTCATATTTATCTACCCAGCCATTTTTCAAACCATTTTCCATGATTTTGGCGTATTCTCGACCGAGTGGAGCAACTGCAGCCACACACATTTCGACCGCCTCTTCGTAAGTGAAAGTGAGCGAAGTATCAAAAAGATTAACTCGCAGATCATACATGCTAAGCTTTTTCAATTTGAGTTTTTTCGCTCTGAAATCGAAATACTTATGAAGAACTTTGAGGCTCTTATGAGTTTCGGCCAGCAAAGTATGATAAACTTTTGGGTCAATCATATTGCCAGAAATGGCTGCTTCGAGAGAAGAATCATATTTCTTGGCTTTAGCATAAAAGTCATGCTGCTTGACACAGAGATTGAGAGTTTGAGCATAAGTATGAATGTGAGCTTGATAGGCTTTGTAAAAATTTTCAAAGTTATCATGACGTACTCGACGGTCCTGTGACTCAGCGTATTTTGAGTATAATCCATAAGTAATTTCTACTTCTTTGCCTTTTTCATCTTTGATTTTACCAAAGGTTAAATCTACATTATCCAAGGCACTGAAAATGTCTTCTGGACCTGGAAAAAGTTTGCCGACTTGAGACATAAGGTTTTCTTCTGCGTCAGAGAGTATATGTTTTTTCTTGGCCAGAATTAACTTAAGTTCACGATGATAGAGTTGGAAACGTTTTTCTTTGAGTAAATTTTTTAAGTAAGCGTCTGGTTGTTTGGAAAGTTCTGGAGATTGAAAGGAAGTAGTCTGAGAGAAATTTGTATAGAGATTTTGGGCCTTCTGAGTGAGGATTTGAGCTTGTTGATCGGACAAGTCAGTTGCTGACCAGTGACTGGCATAGACGTAAAGTTTTTCCAGTTGGCGAAGAATATCGGAACTAGTCTCAAAGTATTTGATTAATTGCGCTGGCTTGTTTAGCTTGCCTCGATATGTGGACAAACCTGGGATTTCTTTTTGCACATTAGCGAAAAGTTTATTCCAGTCGGCGACTGATTTGAACATTTTTTCTAATTTCCAGCGATGCTCGGTTGGAACAGCTGCTCTAGACTCAAAAGTTGTTTTACTCATTTTTGGCTTCTTTGTGCTTGTTTTAGGCATGTTGGAGAACTTGTTTTATTGGTTAATTTTTTGACATAATAAGTTCGATCAGTATTATTAGTAAAGTCGAAACGAGAAGAAGCATCTTAATAAATTCATAAAAATATAAATGGCAATGGGAAAAAATTTAGTAATTGTAGAGTCGCCTGCCAAGGCCAAGACTATTTCGAAGTTCTTGAGTAAAGATTATCGGGTGGAAGCCTCAATTGGCCACATTAGAGATTTGCCTGGAAATGCTCAGGAAGTTCCAGAAAAATTTAAAACTGAGAAGTGGGCCAGACTTGGAGTGGATACTGAGCATGATTTCAAGCCGTTATATATAGTGCCTGATGCCAAGAAAAAACAGGTTAAAAAACTGAAGGAGGCAATGAAGGGTATCGACACACTTTATCTGGCAACGGATGAGGATCGTGAAGGAGAGAGTATTTCCTGGCATTTGTTCGAACTCCTAAATCCAAAAGTTCCTGTTAAAAGACTTTTGTTTAATGAAATTACCAAAGAAGCAATTCTCAACTCTTTTGAGAAAGCAGGGCAGATTGATATGAATCTCGTCCACGCTCAAGAAACTAGACGTATTTTGGATCGTCTTTATGGCTATGAAGTTTCTCCAGTACTTTGGAAAAAAATTGCTCCCCGCTTATCTGCTGGACGCGTACAATCCGTAGCGATCAGACTGGTTGTAGAAAGAGAAAAAACTAGACAGAAATTTAAGGCCTCATCTTACTTCGATTTGGGAGCTACTTTCGCCAATGTGGCAGGAGAAAAGTTTGGAGCTGAATTGAAAGAAATAGATGGCAAAAAACTGGTTAATGGTAAAGACTTTGACCCAGAAACAGGCAAATTAAAAGTGGCAGCCAAAAAAGTTCATTTGGATGAAAAACAGGCTGTGGATTTGAAAGAAGCTATTTTAAAGAACGATTTCAAGATCGCCTCTATTGAACAAAAACCTTTTGTTAGAAATCCTGAAGCGCCATTTACAACTTCAACACTTCAACAGGAAGCTGCTAGAAAACTCCGCTATTCTGCTAAGAGAACGATGCAGGTCGCACAAAAATTGTATGAAAATGGTTTTATTACTTATATGAGAACTGACTCGACGACTTTGGCTGAATCAGCAGTAAAGGAAGCTAGAGCATTGGCGACAAAATTGTATGGTGGAGAGTATATTGCTGAGAAACCAAGACAATTTACTTCTAAAATCAAGAATGCCCAGGAAGCGCATGAAGCGATTAGGCCATCTGGTTCAACTTTTGCTTTGCCAGAAGATTTGGCTAAGAGTGGAAAATTAACTGATGAGGAAGCGGCGCTTTATGAACTTATTTGGAAGAGAACAATTGCTTCTCAAATGAAGGAAGCGCAAATGATGTCTACTATTGTAGAAATTAGTGATGGCAAACATGTATTTGGCGCGAGTGGTAAACAAATTGTCTTTGCCGGATTCCTGAAAGCTTACGTTCAGGGTTCAGATGATCCAGAAGAAGAACTCGAAGATCAGGAAAAGATTTTACCAGCTCTGCATAAGGGTGAAAAAGCAGATCTTAAAGATATTGAAGTTAAGTCTCATCAGACTAAACCAATCGCCAGATATACTGAAGCATCTTTGATCAAGGAACTTGAAGCCAAAGGCATTGGTCGACCATCTACATACGCAACAATTATGGATACGATTGTCCGTCGTGAATATGTCTTCAAACAGGGATCTGCCCTGGTTCCGACATTCGTAGCTTTCGCGGTAGTTTCTTTGATGGAAAAATATTTTAGTCATTTGGTGGATTATACTTTCACTGCGGAAATGGAAGAAGATTTGGATAAAATTGCTGGAGGCAAAATGCAATCTATTCCATATCTGGATAGCTTCTATTTCGGTAGTAAAGGACATGAAGGATTAGTTAAATTAATCAAACAAGATATTGATGCCAGATCAGTTTGTACAATTGATATTCCAGAAACTTCTGAAATTAAAGTGAGAATTGGTAAATTTGGACCATTCATTGAAAAAGGTGAGAAAAAAGCACCTATTCCTGATGAAACTGCTCCAGCTGAATTGACCGAAGCCGAAGCAGAAAAATTATTGGAAAATTCCAAAACTGAAATTGATTCAATTGGTAATCATCCTGAAACGAATTTACCTATCTTTAGAAAAGTTGGTCGTTTTGGACCATTCCTGCAAATGGGTGAGAAGGATGACAGTGGCTTTAAGATGAAATCCATTCCAAGATTCCTCTCTCCTGAAACATTAACTATGGAACAGGCAATAGAGATTTTGCGCTGGCCTAAGAACCTTGGCCAAACAAAATCTGGTGATGAAGCGATTTTTGACGTTGGACCTTATGGACCTTATATCAAAGTTGGCGGCAAGAATCGTCCATTACCTGATGGTTACGATGCTATGACCTTGTCACTAGATGATGTGGAAAAGATCATGAAGAGTCCAGTGACTGCTGGAACAAAAGGTGGAAGAGGCGCACCTTCTGCGGCTGCGGCGCTAAAAGATTTCGGTAATGGCATTGTGGCTAAATCAGGCAGATATGGAATTTATCTGACTAATGGGAAAATTAACGCAGCGATTCCAAAGGGACAGAGTTATCAAAACATGAATGCTGAAGAAGCTTTAGAGCTAATTAAGAATAAAGAAAAATAATTTTTTGACCTATGATGTATGAAAACAATAAAAGAGTTAATGGAATGGAGATTTGCCAGTAAACATTTTGATCAAAATAAGCAAATTCCTGAAGCGGAGTTAAAAGAAATATTGGAAGCGACCAGGCTTGCCCCCAGTTCCAATGGGTTGCAAGCCTGGAAGTTTGTAGTTGTGACAAATGCAGAATTGAGACTGAAATTACTACCAGTTTGTTTCAATCAGTCACAGATCACTGAGGCGTCAGCCCTGGTATTTTTCTGCGCTAGAACTGATTTGATGGGAGAGAATGGCGTCATCAATCGTTGGGTGCAATTGACTAAAAAAGAACAAAACAGAACTGATGAGGAAGCTGCCAAATACAAAGTTTATCTAGAAGAGGGCATTACACGCAGAAGTGAATCGGACTCTGTTAACTGGGTTCAAAAACAAGTCTATATACCCGCACAAGTATTGATATTGGCGGCAGCGGACAAAGGCATAGACTCATGCCCGATGGAAGGGTTTATTCCGGATGAAGTAGCTAAAGTTTTGGAATTACCTGAATATATAAAACCAACTGTTTTGGTAAGTCTGGGTTTTAGAAATATGGAGCAACCTAAAAAAGTAAGGTTTGCATTTGAGGAAATTGTGGAGTTTAGAAATTAGCTCAAATACTGACTAGCTAATTGTTTAGCAGAATTACTGCGAAGTACATTTCTGTTTTGATAGGGATTAGCAGCCATTTCGAAATGCATTGGATCTGCTCTACCTGCCCAATCGCCTCCCCATTTAAAGCCAACATCTTTCATTATGCTGACAAATTCTGGTGGCCAATTAGAAACCATTTTACCACCATGATTGGAAGCGTTTAAATGTGGCTGCCAGGGGTTGTCGATAGCATTTAAATCTACAGCCATACCCCATGAGTGATTGGAAAGTTCAGTGCCGCCACGGATTGGACGCCAGTTCTGGCAACTGCATTGTTCTTGTGTTAAATGAATATTTAAACCGGCTGAACGAACTCTGCTTTCTGCTTCAGCTAGATATGGTGCGATCAATTTATTAACGCGCATATTTACGCCGAGGAAGTTGATGCTGACCATAAATTTTTCTACCTGCTCTGGGGATCTGGCGACATTTGCTAGTAACCAATCGCGATTAATGCGAGGGGCATTTAGACTCTCAGCGCCATTTCCTATTTTGCCCATTTTATCAGCGCCAAAATAAGAAGTGCCAGTAGGCTTTTCTGTAGTTGATGAGTCGGGTTTAGAGATAAGTTTTTCAAAGCCTAATGAAGCAATCAATGTGTTGATTGGGCCAAGTAGCTTATCGAAATCCAATTTAAAATTACTTTGGAAATTTTCCCAAAATTTTGGCTCAATGGCTTTCATTAAATCGCCTAAAATATTATCAAAGAAATTTTTATCAGTCTTAACTTCTTTTCCCTGCGCATCAGCTCTTTTACGAACTTCTTCTTTGAGAGCACCTTTGCGGGCATTGTCAACGAGGTAAACTTCTTCCTTGAAGGCATGAGTATTAGTTTTATAACCAGCTTTCTTATCAGTGAAGGCCAAAGTAGTTTGGGTTTGTTTAACTTTAACCAGATAATTTTCCTGAACAGCAATACGAATTGGCGGCTCGCCATGGAAATAACCAGGACGGCCATCAGCAAAACCTCTTTGTGCTCCTGGATAAATTAATTTTCCTTGATCATCATAAATATCTACTTTGAGAATATTGGCAGGAAGTATATCGGCCAAATCAATGTCCCATTGAGCCATTTCATTGCCCTGAAAATGTAGTCTAAAAGCCAATCCATCCCCCTTTTCTCTCTGCAAAAATAAAGCCGCTAGCTTAATGTGGCGATCTAGGGGAGCTTTTTTAAGCTGATCGAGGCTGAGTCCGGCTGATCTAAGCAAGTCCAAATCCCCTTTTTGCTCCCATTCTTTGGCTTTGTCGAGAATTTGCTGTTTTTCAACTTTATCAAATTTCTCGCTAGCTGAAACAAACTCTCCGGCATCAGCCAGAATCAATTTATCATCTTCATGAACATGATCCATGCTAGGATCTGGAGCCTTGTCGGGGAAAGGGCTTTGGCTCTTAACTTCTTTTGTCTGTGGATTTTCTCCTGGTCTTGACATAGAATTTGAATGAATCTAAACATTATAACACAGATTAGCCTAAAAAATGAGTCAAAATACGCTTAAAATAAAGGATTTAGAGGTTGAAGTAGCGGGCAAGAAAGTCCTCGACGGATTGAGCCTGGAAATCAAGCAGGGTGAAATACATGCTATCATGGGCCCAAATGGCTCAGGAAAGAGTACTCTCTGCTACGCTTTAATGGGACATCCAAAGTATAAAATAGTCGCTGGAAAGGTGACTTTAGATGGTCAGGATTTGCTGAAGATGGCCACTGACGAAAGGGCGCGTGCAGGACTTTTCCTGGGTTTTCAATATCCCCGTGAAGTAGCTGGTATAACTTTCGGTAATTTTCTGAGACAAGCAGCAAATCTGCGGGCTAAAACTGATAATCCCGAAGCCAAACCAGCTGGACCGGCTGAATATTATAAAACGGCAGGAAGTTTGTTGGAAAAAGTAGGCTTGGATAAAAAATTTATTGGCCGTGGGGTAAATGAAGGATTTTCTGGTGGTGAAAAGAAAAGAGCTGAGATTGTCCAAATGGCTGCAATTAAACCTAAATTTGCTTTGCTTGACGAAATCGACTCAGGCCTCGATATCGATTCATTGAAAGTTGCAGCCACAGAAATCACCGCGATACAAAAAGAAAATCCAACTGGATTACTTTTAATTACACATTATCAGAGACTTTTACATCATCTGGAAGCAGATTATGTGCATGTAATGATAGCCGGGAAAATTGTTAAAAGTGGCGGCATGGAAGTTGTCGAAGAACTGGAAAAAGATGGTTATAAAAATTATCTCTAATGACTGATAAAGTAACAAAATCTGGCGCTCTTTCAGTAAAATTAGCCAATCAGCTGAGTAATTATAAATATGGCTTCAAAACTAAAGATAAACCGAAATTCAAAACTGAAGCAGGTTTATCTGAAGAAGTAGTCAGAGCAATCTCAGCACAGAAAAATGAACCGGATTGGATGCTGGAAAAACGTTTGGAGGCTTTGCAAATTTTCAATTCCAAACCGATGCCAAACTTTGGCGCAGACCTTAGTGGAATTGTTTTTGATCAGATTCATTATTATTTGAAACCCTCTGATCAGGAAAAACGCAACTGGGAAGAAGTACCTGATGAGATTAAAAAAACTTTTGATAGACTGGGCATTCCTGAAGCTGAGAGGAAATATTTGGCGGGTGTTGGCGCACAATTTGAATCAGAAATGGTTTATCATAATTTGCATGAAACGCTGGCCAAGAAAGGGGTTTTATTTGAGGGAACTGATGCAGCTTTGCAAAAGTATCCAGAATTTTTTGAAGAATATTTTGGTGCTATTGTCCCCTCTCGCGACAATAAATTTGCAGCCTTAAATACAGCTGTTTGGAGTGGAGGAAGTTTTATTTACATTCCTAAGGGAGTACATATTGAATTACCTTTGCAGGCCTATTTCCGTATCAACGCCGAGTTCATGGGGCAATTTGAAAGAACACTGATTATCGCTGATGAAGGTAGTTCTGTGCATTATGTGGAAGGATGTACTGCGCCGACTTATTCTTCCAACTCTTTGCACTCAGCGGTTGTAGAAATTATTTGCAAGAAAGGGGCGCGTGTTCAGTATTCAACAATTCAGAACTGGTCACATAATGTTTATAATCTGGTGACCAAAAGAGCTCGTTGTGATGAAGATGCCAGCATGTTCTGGTTGGACTGTAATCTTGGTTCAAAAGTAACAATGAAATATCCGGCGGTTTATCTGATGGGGCGCGGCGCCAAAGCTGAAATTTTAAGCGTGGCGATGGGTAGTGGTAAACAGGTTTTGGATGCTGGGGCAAAAGTTATCCACGCCGCGCCAGATACTTCTTCAACTATCACTTCCAAGTCGCTTTCTAAAGCTGGTGGTAGAGTAAGCTATAGAGGTTTGGTGCAAGTATTGCCTGGCGCAACTGGAGTAAAATCTCGCGTAGTATGCGATGCGCTTTTGCTGGATAATATTTCTAGATCTGATACTTATCCGACTATGGATATTGCTGAAGCAGACACCGCGATTGCCCATGAAGCGACGGTGTCAAAAATTTCTGAAGACCAATTATTTTATCTAATGTCACGCGGCTTCAATGAAGCTGAGGCAGCAGCGATGATTGTGAATGGATTTATTGATCCGATTGTAAAAATTCTACCAATGGAATATGCCTTGGAAATGAATAGACTCATTGAAATGGAGATGGAAGGATCCGTGGGTTAAAGTTTACTTCTTTGAATTTCTGGGCAGTCATATTCAGCGGCTAATTGGCCGGCCGTAACGGTAGGTTTTTCTTTTGGCGAGTTTTGCTGAGGAATTGCTGTTTCAGACGGTGTAACACAGCGAGCTTTACTGGTCGCTGGAGTTAATAATTCTATTACTTCACTAGCCGCTTCGAGGGGAATGGTTGGGTCTAATGGCTTGTTTTTCTCTAGTGCGGTCTGTGTCTCTATGGCAATGCTAATTAGTCTATCACTGAATGTTTCGTGAGCCCTGCTATTTCCAGATAAGTTATTATAAATGATAATTTCTTGGGCGACACAAGCCTCCAGGATTTTGGAATGAACCTGCTGAGCCTGTTTACCCAGATCTTCGATCATTACTGCAAAAGTTCCATGATCATTACCATTTTGCATAGTAACTAAACCATGAGAACGGGCGTCAAGGTCAATCAGAAGACCTAAAATATCCTTGTAAATATGGTGATGAATATACTGATTTTTGATGCGACCGCGTTCAGCCTTGAGATTTGATTCTCCCCGGCGATTAATGAAAAGAATTAAATTAAACAGTATCACTACAAAAGCCTGATAAGCTGAAACTAGTCTTTCTGTGGCTTTTGAATCACCACTTAAGCCACCATGCTGGATGATTTGAGTGCCACGAATGGCAGCAGCAGCTGAAATGGTAGCTACTCTTCTGCTGACACGATCAGCAGCTTTCACTAATTTATTAAAATCTTGAAAACGACTTCCACCAAAATAAGTTCTCAAAAAAGCATCATTATGAGGTAAGTCCATCACTTCGTCATCTGGCAATAAATCCTCAGAAGTATCAGTAACTTTTAGTCTAATGGCACAAATAGTCACATAAGTATCCAAGCTTTTTCTGACTAGAGGAAATCTATTCAGAAAATCGAAACGATCAGGTCCAACCGAAATGTTAAATTTCTCGGCAATTTGCTTTTCTACAGGCGATAATTGTGGTTTTGCAACTGTTCGTTTTGCCATTTTAAGAAAATGTTTTATAAAAGTGGAGGAATATTTACATAAAATTTAGCAATTTAGCAAATAATATGTAGAATGGTCCTAATTCAAGATGAATAAAGAAATTAGCAAAATACAGCTGACCAACAATATTACCTTCGGACCAGAAGAGAGTGGTTTTTATATTGTTGAACAAATTAACAGTGCACAGATTATTTTAGCAGAGCAGACTAGTTTACAGTTATTCTTGATTGCCAAAGCAGATCCGATCAAAACAAGTGTTGAAGTGATTTTGAAAAAAGACTCGAGTTTGGAATTGGTGGAAATTGTTTTGGGTGGTGCTGATCAAAAGTTTTCACAAAACTGGAAGATAATACATCAGGGTGAAAATGCTAAATCCTGCTTCATTATGAAGAGCGTAATGCGAGACAAGAGTGATTTGGATTTTTCTGGTGATGTTTTTATTCCAGAGTCAGGGAAAAATGGTGATACCTACTTGCACTTTCAAAGTTTGCTACTTTCTCAAGAAGCTAGGGCCAAAGCCATTCCGGCACTGGAAATTATTGCCAATGAAGTAAAGGCTGGACATGCGGCTTCAATCGGGAGAATTGATGATGAATTAATGTTTTATTTGGAGAGCCGTGGTTTTGACAGGAAACAGACTGAGCAAATGTTACTGGAAGCCTTTTTGAAAGAAGGACTAAAACATTTCAGCTCGATTGATGAAGAGAGAATGTTAGAATTAGAAAGAATTTTAATGGAAAAAATTGATGGCGGAAAAGTTCATAGTAGCTAAAGTCGGTGATGTTCAAAATGGACAAAAAAAACGTGTTAAGGCTGGTAATTTATTTATTATGTTGGCGATGGTTGAAGATAAGTATTATGCAGTACAAGATGCCTGCAGCCACAATAAAGCATCGTTGTCTGCTGGCTACTTGCATGGACATAGAATTGAATGTGGTTGGCATGGCGCTCAATTTGACTTGAGAACTGGCGAAGTAAAGGTTTTGCCAGCGGCAAAAAGCTTAAATATTTTTCAGGTAGAAATTGATGGTGAAAATATTATTATTGTGCTATAATTTGAGGATTTAGTCAAATTAACATAAGTGATTGATCCAATCAGAAAAGCGGAGTATGCCGGGTTATATTACCCTTCAAGTCCAGAAGAGCTGGATAAACAGCTTGATTTAGCCATGGCCGAGGCTTCAACTTTGGGGCCGGATTACAGTGAATTGGGCATAACGGCAATGATTGTCCCTTGTGGTGGATATAGTGATACCGCTAAAACTTCATCAGCGGCTTTTCAGAAAGTAATGGACAGAGAGTATCAGCGGGTGATTGTGATTGGCACATCGCATTTTATAAGTATGAATGGACTTGGTTTAACTGAGAAAAAAGTTTATCAATCTCCTTTAGGAGATGTTCAGATCGACTTGGATTTCGTGGAAAAACTTAAGTCTGATTTTAACTTCTCTGTTAACGAAATGGCTTTTGTAAAAGAATATTCGATTGAATTGCAGCTTCCCTTCCTGCAAAAATATTTAAAGAATTTCAGGCTGGTGCCGATCATTATGGGCAGTAAGGTAGCTTATGCTGATGTAGCTGCTAGACTAGCCGATTTGATTGATGATCAGACTTTGATAGTAGTAAGTACCAATTTCTCGCATTATTTATCAGATGAAAAAGCCAGAGTAGTAGATCAAAATACTATTAATGAGGTTTTGGCCAAAGATACCAGTTCTTTGCTTGCTGAGGGCCAGGCATCGGCGTTAAGTGGCTTGGCTTTACTCAATGAATTAGCCTTGATGAAAGAATGGCAGCCAGCTTTTTTGAAGTATCAAAATAGCTCAGAAAATGGCGGTGACAAGGACTCAGTGGTGGGATTTGCCAGTTTTGTTTATTTCAGTCAATAATTGGATTGCAAAAAAAGGGCAATGAGGCTAAGATAAGCCCTGTTTTAGCATACACAATGTTCGACTGGAAAAACGTTAAAAAAGACTTCCCGATTTTTGAAAAAAGACCAGATTTGGTTTTTCTTGATAATGCTTCCACAACTCAAAAACCATTAGTAGTTCTAGATGCTGAGCGAGATTTTTATCTGAAATCGAATGCCAATGTTCATCGTGGAGTTTATGAAATTGCGGCCAAGGCAGATCAGCTTTATGAACAAGTGCGTACTGAGATTGCTGAATGGATTGGAGCAAAACCCGAAGAAATTATTTTCACCAAAAATGCTACTGAAGCGGCTAATTTGATTGCCAATGGACTTGCTACAACTCTTGGTGTTGATGATGAGATTGTAGTTACTGAATTGGAACATCATGCCAACTTTCTACCTTGGCTGGAAGCGGCCAAGAGATCAGGGGCCATTGTGAAAATTACCAAGCTTGGTGTTAATGGTGGGACAGATGTTGTTTCCGAGATTAATGAAAAAACCAAAATTGTCGCAGTCACGCAAATGTCGAATGTAATGGGTATTGGGCCAGACATAAACGAAATTCTAATGGCAGCTAAAAAAGTTGGAGCGAAAGTGATTTTGGATAGTGCGCAGGGAATAGTTCATTCAGGACTTCGCGTTGATCAGCACAAAATTGATGCGGCTTTTTTCACTGGTCATAAATTATTTGGACCGATGGGAACTGGTATACTTTTTTTGCGCAGCGAATTGTCTGGAATCAATCCCCTACTCTTTGGTGGGGGCATGATAAAGGAATTGCCAGACCAATGGCTGGATACTCCACACAAATTTGAAGCAGGTACTCCAAATGTAGCTGGACTAGCTGGACTTAGCGCTGCGATAAAATATCTGCGACAATTTGATGTCAAAGAAATCGCTGAACATGAAAGAAGTTTAGTGAAAATGGCACGTGAAGAGTTGCTGAAAATTGAAGACGTTCGTTTACTGAGCCCTCAGAATGCAACGAGCATGGTGTCTTTTGTAATTGAAGGAGTGCATTCTCATGATATTGCTAGCATTTTGGGGGAAGAAGGAGTTTGTATCAGAGCTGGACATCATTGTGCCAAACCGCTGATGAATGCTCTGGGTGTTACGGCATCAACCAGAGTGAGCTTTGCCATGTATAATGGACCTGAAGACGTAGAAAAATTAATTAGTGCTGTGAAAAAAGTTAAAGAAATTTTCACTTAAAAATTATGGATATTTATGGAGAAATTATTTTGGATCATTTTAAACATCCACGCCAGTCTGGATTGATTAATGGGGCTGAAGCGATTGCTGATGACTTGAATCCCTTATGTGGGGATAAAGTAAAAATTTCTTTGAAAATTGCTGATGGAAAAATAGAAGGATTTGGTTTTGAAGGGGATGGTTGCGCTATAAGTGTGGCATCTACATCAATTTTAGGAGAACAACTAGTTGGAATGACATTGGCAGATTTTGAAAAAATGAATAATGAAGAGGTATTAACAAAATTAGGAGTACCGATTTCTCCAGGTAGAATCAAGTGCGCTTTACTTGGCTACAGCTGCACAAAGAAAGCTATTACAGTTTATAAACATAGTCATGAGTAAGAATAAAAAAGATGTACAGAAGATGATTGAAAAGACTTTGATGGATGCTTTTTTGAGTGGAGAGAAATTGGATTACGATAATCTTCCAACAGATGTCCCAGCAAAAGAGCCTGTCAGTAAAAAAATACCAGGTGTACAGAAGGAAGATGGCTCAGCCTGCTGCGGAGGTGGCTGTTGTACACCTAAAAAACCTGAACGTGATGAAAATTATCAGCCTGTTTTAAATAAAAAACAGTATCTGGCAATTATCAATCAAATTCTGGATCCAGAGACTTTTGTAGGGATTGTCGATATGGGACTGATTTATGATGTAGAGGAATATGCCGATGGCAAAGTTGAAGTGACTATGACATTGACTTCGATGGGTTGTCCTGCTGGACCACAAATTACTACTGAAGTTGATGCAGTGCTAAAACTGCAAAAACATGTGCAGGATGTAAATATCGAAATTGTGTGGGAACCTGGTTGGCATCCTGATATGATGAATCCCGAAGTAAGAGCAATGCTCTTTGGTGATAGAGACGTCATTACACCAATACAAAATGAAAAATTTACCGGTTAATTATCGTAATGAATTATTTAGACTGTTTATGAGAAAGCGCTACGGTGAGCTGACTATTTTGATAGTTCTGATGGTGGCGCTTTATTGGGCGGCTCCATATCTGGGGGCTCAGCAAGGTGAAGCTAACATCGCAACTAGCAATGGCGACTTTTATCAAGTGATTCGTGTGGTGGATGGTGATACTTTTGTTTATGACAAAAATGGCCAGGACATTACTGTCCGAATGGTGGGCATTGATACGCCGGAAACTGTTGACCCACGTCGACCAGTTGGCTGTTTTGGTAAGGAAGCGAGCGCTGAGAGTAAGAAATTGATGGAAGGGCAGAAAGTCAGAATTGAAAAGGATGCTTTGGGCGATACTATAGATAAGTATCAGCGCGAGCTGAGAAATGTTTATTTAGCCGATGGTACTATGGTCAATCAGCTACTAATTGCTGAAGGTTATGCTACTGTTACTAGAGGTTATCAATTCAGCCAGAAAGAGAACTTTATAAAATTGGAAGATAAAGCTAGAATAGAAGGCAAAGGACTTTGGAATGAACAGACTTGTCCGAACAAATAAAATAAATAATCATGAAAAATTTAGCAGCACAGAGAGATCAAAGAGTAGCTATTTTTATTGATACTCAAAACCTTTATCACTCTGCCAAAGCCAATTTCAGATCATTGGTAAACTATGAAGAATTGATCAGGGTGGCTGTGAATAGCCGCAAATTGGTTAGAGCATTTGCTTATGTGATTCGTTCTGAAGATACCAGTGAAGAAAAATTCTTTGATGCTTTGGAAGAACTAGGTATTGAAAATCGTGTTAAAGATTTGCAAGTATTCCACACCGGCGCAAAAAAAGCTGACTGGGATGTGGGCATCGCTGTAGACATGATCAGACTTACAGAAAAAGTAGATGTGGTGGTATTAGCGTCGGGAGATGGAGATTTTCTAGAAGTTATTCGCTATTGCCAATCTCGTGGTGTGCGTGTTGAAGTAATGGCCTTTGATAAAACAACTAATAGTAAACTGAAAGAAGAAGTCGATTTCTTTGTTGATCTAGGCGAAAGAAATACAGACTTTTTATTATCGAGTAGAAGAAAATCTTCAACTGCACGCCGAATTACTTACAAAGATCAAAGCCCCATTAGTAGTGTGGTAGAGAAAAGTGAATTTGATCAGTTTGCCAGTTCCGCAACTAACACTCCCCCTAGCAGTACTGATTATTATGCTGGAAGTAATTTGTCCAGTACCAATCGCAATGCATCATTGTCTAATGCCAAAATAGATCAAAATATTTACGGCCGACCAGGTATTAGAAAAATAAAACCAGTAGTTGGGCTCCCAGCAAAACCAAATAATGCCCAAGCCGAAAACGCCTTTGGCAACAATAAGCCTAAACGCCGTTTTGGTATGAATTAATCTTTTACCAACTGCCCTTTCCAAATCGACAAACCTCCTTCAAGGCTATCAGCTTGAAAGCCTTTTTGCTGAAGAAATTTTTCGCAAATCCCACTGCGAACGCCATGCAGGCAAATGGTTATTATGTGTTTGCCCTGTGGGATTTCTTTGATTCGGTTTTCCACCTCATCGATTGGTATATTGACTGAACCTGGCAGATGACTGTCGTTATACTCTGAAGGAGAGCGGACGTCCAAAAGAAAATAATTGGATTTTTTGTCGTCATAATTTGTTAGGAGCGATGCTTGATTTATCATTTTTAGAATAGTAAATTTTAGTATCAAATTTAAAATAATTTAACCTAAAAATATATGTTTATACAAGTAGGTAAACCGGCTCCGGAATTTACAGTAGATACTGTGTTCAAAGGACAAGATTCAAGAGTTTCGCTAGTCGATATGAAAGGTAAATGGGTAGTTTTGTTCTTTTACCCGCTGGATTTCACTTTCGTTTGTCCAACTGAAATCGTTGAAATGAGCGAAAAAATGCCTGAATTTGAAAAACTCAATGCAACCGTACTCGGAGGTAGCACAGATTCAGTTTATTCTCACAAAGCTTGGATGAAGGATTTGGGTGAACTCAATTACCCACTCTTCTCCGACATGAATCGTGAAATGAGCCGCAATTATGGTATTTTAATTGAAGAAAAAGGTCATTCACTCAGAGGCACATTCATTATCGATCCAGAAGGGCTGCTTCGCTATCACCTGGTACATGATTTGACTGTAGGTCGCAGCGCTGATGAAACACTTCGCGTGTTACAGAGCTTACAGACTGGTGAACTTTGTCCTGCTAATTGGAAGCCTGGTAAGAAGACATTGGGGAAGGGATAAACTTTTCCAAATTTTTGCGAGCAATTAACAATCATTTAATACATATGGAAAAATACGATTTTATAGTAATTGGAGCAGGGTGCGCTGGAGCAAGTGGAGCGATGTATGCTTCGCGTTTGAATCTGAAAACTTTAATGATTGGAGAATTGCCAGGTGGGCTGATTACAACAACACATTTGGTTGAGAACTGGCCTGGAATCAAAGCTATTTCTGGGCCAGATCTTGGCTTTAATTTGGTTGACCATGCTTTGGCCTTTGGAGTTGATTTCAAAAATGAAAGAGCTTTGAGCATAGAGCATGCACCAATTAGTGCAGAGGACAAAGCAGCTGGTAAAAAGTCGGCTTACATTGTTAAAAGTGCTAGTGGAGAATACTGGGGTAAAACGGTTTTGTTCGCCACAGGCAGTCATCATCGTCATTTGAATTGCCCAGGTGAAAAAGAATTCGAAAATAAAGGCGTGTCATACTGCGCGCTTTGTGATGGAGCTTTTTACAGGGATAAAATTGTGTGTATTGTAGGAAGTGGAGATAGCGCCGCTAAGGAGGCATTGCTTCTCAGCGAGCATGCCGCGAAAGTACATGTCTTTTCTAGAACTACTTTGCATCCTGAACCAATCAATTTGCAGAGAGTTAAAGCAAATGCAAAAATTGAGTGTCATGATAAATCTGAAATTGCTGCGATTTTGGGTGACACAAAAGTGACTAAAGTTAAGCTAAAAGATGGTAGAGAATTCAATATTGATGGTGTGTTTATTGCCATTGGTTTACTCCCCCATTCTGACTTGGCTGAATCACTTGGAGTAGAGTTAAATGAAAAGAAAGAAATTAAAATTAATCGTAATAGTGAAACAAGCCTTCCTGGCATTTTTGGAGCAGGAGATGTTTGTGACACTGCATTCAAGCAGGCCATTACGGGTTCCGCAGAAGCTGTAACAGCCAGTTACTGGGCATATGAATATTTGCTCAATCAACAGGTGGCGATTTAAATATAGATAATGAAAAGACCGATATTCTTTAAAGGAAACAGTTTTATATCTTCGATAATTTAAACTTCTGTAGAAGTCAGGTTATTTGATATTTTGCAGATATCTGGTCAAAAGTCTTACCCCATAGCCAGTTCCACCAACAAAATCGATTTCTTTTGGCTTCTTTGGCATGGCTGGACCTGCAATGTCCAGATGAACCCAATCAGTGTCTTCTACAAAATATTCTATAAAGGCAGCACCAGTAGAAGCACCAGCCATACCTGAGCCATCGACATTATTTAAATCAGCAAATTTGCCTTTCATCCCTTTTCGGTGAACTTCATGAATAGGTAATTCCCACACTTCTTCATCAGTTTCCTGAGCAGCATTTTTGAGACGATCTTTCATCTTGGAATTGTTACCAAACAAACCAGCCATTTGGTCACCAAGGGCAACGATACAAGCTCCTGTCAGTGTGGCAATATCAATAACCTGGCTAGGTTTATAAGTTTTGACAGCATAAGAAATGGCGTCACAGAGAATAAGTCGTCCTTCAGCATCAGTATTGCCAATTTCAATAGTTTTTCCAGAATATGAAGTAATAATGTCAGCCGGCTTTTGAGCCTGCGCATCGACAGAATTATCAGTAAGAGGAATAACTCCAATAACATTTTGTTTGATTTCGAGTTCCTTGAGTAAGGAGAAAACACCCATTACTACAGCTGCACCAGCCATATCCATATGCATTTCAGCGATACCATTGGATGGTTTAATATTCACACCACCTGTATCGAATGTAACGCCCTTCCCTACCAAAACAATTGGGTCCTGGCGTTTACCAAGAGGCAAATGTTCCATAATCACCATTTTGGCACCAAGTTTGGAACCATCATTTACGCCAAGTAATGCACCCATCTTCATTTTCTCCAATTGCTTACGATCAAAGATCGTAACTTTGAAACGATTTTTTTTGCAAATCTCTTCGGCCGTTTTGGCCATCTCATCAGAATTAACGATGTTGTGTGGTGAATTAATCAAATCTCTAACCATATTCACAGTTAGACCAATTTTGAAACCTTCTTCCAAGTCAAACTTTTGAGTTCTGTTAATGTCTGCTGAAACGATGATAATTTCTTTGAGCTGTTTGGCCTGCAGGTCTACCAAATCCTGGCCAGTTTTGAGAAAGGAGTGGTTGTAATTAGCGAGCGCTAAGGCCTCTCCGATTTCCTGTGGGTATTTGGCGAATTGGCTGGAGAGAGCGATTTCCAAAGTACTCAGAGGATGTTTGCGCAATTCTTTGAGCGCGAGGGCGAAGTTAGATCTAACCTTTTTGGCATTGATTGATTTTTCCGTACCGAAACACCAGAAAACTGTTTTTTTAGGCTGGCCATCGGCATCAGAAAATTTGATTAAATGTTCACCGTAATGGCCATTAATATCTTTATGTTCAATTCTTTTTTGTAACCAGCTTTTATTTTCAGCAGAAAGGTTTTTGAGATCAGCGTAGAAAGGGATCAGTAAAAGTTGTGGATGTTTAGAAAGGCTTTTGTTGAAAGATATTTTCATTATTTTAATATTAATTTGATTGATTTAGAAATTGCTCAGCTTTTTTCAGAATGGTACGAGCATTTTCAAATGTAATTTGCCTGATTGACTGATCATAATCAAGCCAAACAAATCCCTGATGCTCGAAGGAGATAGTCACTTTTTCATCTGGGACTTCGCCAAGGAAAAAAGTTACAGTTTTATGAATGGTTTTATCTTTGCGACGGAAAAAATATTCCAGTTTATGTTCAAAATTCGGTACCATTTTAATCTCCTTGATGCCAGTTTCTTCTTCCAGTTCGCGAATGGCGGCCTGCATTTCTGATTCTCCTGCTTCGAGGTGACCTTTGGCGAAATCGTAATGACCTCCTGGATAATGTAATAATAGATAATGGCGTTTGCCGTTCTCGGGGTAGTAAACCACTACTCCCGCTGAAAATTCTTGTGAATCTCTTTTTTTGCTTTTTTGCTCTTTCATAAATTGAATTGGTTTTGTGTTAGAATTATAATAAGATTTTGCTAGACTTATGCCAAGTAGAAAGGATTCTAAAAAGCTGTCCAAATAAACTAATGATGAAGAAAATTTCCGGTCAGGAGAAAGTAAAAAATATTTTAGCCACTCAGACCAAGGCCTCTAAAGTGATGAAAGACTTGGGAATAAATTTAAGCGATGAGGATGAAAATCTGGCGCTGATTGAATTGGCCCTAAAAAATAAAATACCGCTACAGATTCTCTTAAATAACTTGGCTAAAAACTTGGGAATGAAAGTGGAATGGCCAAAGGTCAAAGGAGTTGATGAAAAGTTTATTGGAGCTTATGGAAAATCAGCTGGATCCAGAACTGGTCGACCTGCTGATATCAAAAAGATTGTAGCAGTACATAGTGGTAAAGGTGGTGTAGGAAAAACTTTTTTAACTATTGCTTTGGCTTTGTATGGCCTGCAGAGAGACAAAAAAATCGGTTTACTGGATTTGGATATTGATTGTCCAAATGTCTACAAGGCATTAGGGCTCAAAGGTAGACTGATTGCCAATAAGAATCGCCAGATCGAGCCTCTTAATTATCGTGGACTCAAAGTTATTTCGATGGGAGCAGTTTTAGAAAGAGAAAATGAAGCGATTATGTGGAGAGGACCAATACTGACCAAAGCCATCGAACAATTGCTTTACGACACTGCTTGGGGTGAATTGGATTTATTGATTATCGATTTCCCTCCTGGAACTGGCGATGCACCTTTAACTTTGTTTAATATGCTGAAACCTGATGCAGTTATCGCAGTTACTACTGCCACGCCAATTGCTTTGCTGGACACATCCAAAACTATCGACATGTGCAAACAATTGGGTGTGAAAGTAGCTGGACTGGTAGTAAATATGTCTGGGGATATTATGGGGAAATTATCCAAACAGGAGGCTACAAAGAAACTGGGGGTGGAGTTGTTGGCAAGTATAGAAATGTCGAAAAAATATGGTGGTGGCCTGAATTGGAATGAACAGCCAGACAGCACACTTAAGCGGAAAATTAAAGCTATATGGAAAAAAATCTTTAGTTAGAAAATAAACCGTGCTAGATTGTTATAGTCTTTTTATTTTAAAAATGGCTAATAATTCACCACTTAAAAAGCATCAACAATTTGGCATTAAACTACTACTGATTGCCGTAATTGTAGGAGTGACTTTTACTGTGTGGTATTGGTCTGAAAAAAAACAACCAGGTAGTGATGCCATGGTTGAACATCAACAAAATCAAATTCCAGGTAATGATTTATCTGCCAATAAAGCAAAGTATGCAGAATTGGCAAAGAAAATAGTGACGAGTGATTATGAGGATATTATTTTGGCTGAAAATTTCCATTTGATTAGTGAAGGAAAGGCTTTAAATGCTTCAGATGCAAAACAGTTTTGGATGGACTTTAGAAAACAATGGGGAGAGGTTAAACCCGAGTCAGTGAAAATGGAAACTCTTGGCAATCAAGTAAAGATTAGTTATCAAACTACAAATCTGCAATTCCGCAGAGTTTTGGCTTTTGGCAATTATAAATCACCTCAAATACAACCAAGTTTACTGAGAGATTTTGTTGAAGCCGCGCCAGTTGGAAGTAAGCAGAACTTACTGGTTGGACAGACTCTCCCCGCAGGTATGATTGTAGAAACTTACATGGATGGAAAGATTAGCAAAACAGATATTACTAAATCTAAGAATTGGAAAATCATTGTCTTCTACCCAGCAGACTTCACCTTTGTCTGTCCGACAGAGTGTATTGCCTTAAGAGATGATTTTAAAAAATTTGATGACATGAAAGTTGATGTTTATGGCGCTAGCATTGATTTGCCAGAAACACATCAGGCCTGGGAAGAAATGTATCTGGGCATGCTCCCCTATCCCTTGATCAGCGATTACGATAAAGTTTTGGCCAGGACTTTTGGCTTTTGGAGTGAAAAAGAAGGCGTTACTCTCCGGGGTACTGTGATCATTTCTCCTGATAATGAAATTAGATTCATGTCTGCTCAAAGCAATGATACTGGAAGAAACGTAGATGAATATTTACGCTTAATCAAGGCTTTTCAGACGCCTGGTTTAAAACCAGTAAACTGGCATGAAGGAGAAAAAACTCTTTAATTGTCTGTACTAAGTTTGACGTGCTCCCACTGTTTGGTTCTTAGGCCAGCCAGGGCAGCTTCTTGTTCAGCTTTTTGTTTGCTTGAGCCACTACCTTCAGACACTTTTTCTTTGCCCAGGTAAAGTGCCATAGTAAAAACTTTGTTGTGATCTGGACCTGCTTCTGAAATAAATACATATTCAGGAGTTACTCCGAGTAATTCCTGGGCAATTTCCTGAACACGGGATTTTGCATCAATGTGATGTCCTTGTTCTAGAATATTGTTAAGACGTCCTAAAATAAAATTGTCAGCAAATTGATGTATTGCTCCATATCCCTGATCCAAGTAAATCGCTCCAATTAATGCTTCAAGAGTGTTAGCAAGGATATAATTTTTCTTACGCCCTCCTGAACGCTCTTCGCCCCTACTCAGGTAGAGATAGAGGCCGAGATCTAATTCAACAGCAATTTCAGCCAAATGCTTGCCTTTAACCAAGGCAGAGCGCCAATTAGTTAAAACCCCTTCTTCTTCTTGAGGGTATTTTTGATAAAGATATTCAGTTACGACTAATTCCAACACGGCATCACCAAGGAACTCCATACGCTCATTATGCTGATTTTTCAGATCACGATGTTCATTTAGATAAGATTTATGAACAAAAGCCAAGTCCAAGATTTTCAAATCTTTAAATTGAACTCCTAGCTTTTCCATTAGAGCTTTGTACCGAATGTGCATAATTTATTTTTTTTCTTTAGATTTAGTACCTTTGACTGACTTCGCGTCTGGTTTGTGTTTGTTCATAATAGAACTAAGTACTCCATTAATAAACTTACTGCTATTGAGGTCGCCGAATACCTTGGCAATTTCTATAGCTTCGTTAATTGCAACTACTGGAGGAACATCATTAGAGAAAAGAATTTCGTAAGTCCCCATTTCTAAAATGACGCGATCTACCAATGCGATACGATCAAAAGGCCACTCTGGTGCCTCGGTAGAAATTATTTTTTGAACTTCTTTCTGATGCTTGAGTACGCCTTTTAGTAATTCTTCAGCAAAAGTTGAATCGGTCAGTTTGTCAGCAAACTCTTTGAGATTGCTGGCGAGGTCTGGCTCTACAGTTCCGTTGCGGAACTCGTAGCTAAACAAGGTCTGCATTACTGCAATGCGAGCAAGATGCCTATAACTGGCCATATGGGTAGGGGTAGGTTTTTAAATATCAGTTTATTATAGCCTAACTGCAGCCTTTTTACTAGGCTTTTACCTTTTTAACAGTAGCTGTTTTAGTTTTTTCACGAAGCTTCAGATTACCCTTAAGATCAAGGTTCTTCATTTTTGTAACTACACCCATGAGTTTAGTGCGAGTGTGGGACATAAAAGCGCTGTGTCTAGACTTAGAACGGCTCTTAGTCATTTTATATTTTGGTACTGGATGCTTAGCCATGGCTAGAGAATTAAATAATTATTTAATTAAATCTTTTAAATGAGCAAAAGGTTTGTGAGTTTCTGCCTGAGTCTCTGCGTTTTTCGTAGTAGATTTGACCTGACAACCCGGTTTGTGCTTTGACTTCGTATTCAAATCGATGCGACAGTCTGTGCAAAGCCCTTTGCAGCGCTCAGAGCATACTGGAATCATGGGAAATTGCAAGAGCATTTCCTGACGTAACATCTCAGTCAAATCTATGGCCATATCCTGTTTATCGATGAGAAAAACCTCCATCGCATCATAGTCACGAGAAGGTGGTTCCGCATAGAAAAGTCTTTCTGAAGTCTTAACATCAATAGGATAGTTAAATTCCTTTAAACAACGGGAACAAACCTGATCTGTTGAAGTATATAGATTTTCCAAAAGTACAGAAAGACCATCTTTTAAGCGGATTACTGTGAATTCGGCGGTAATGGGCTCTGCCAAGTCGATATCTGACCCTAGAGATGGACTAGCTTTTAGTTCGTCCTTGAAGGTGGCGCCACGACCATCATTCCACACTTGCCCAATTTTGACTGAGTTGATGTTGTTTATCATAAAACTAACGGCGGTTTAAAGCACTTAATAAGCGTAGAATATAGAGGAAGAGATTAAAAATATCCAGATAAAGTTCAATAGCAGCTTCTATATACATATGTTCAGGAAAAGTCTTGAGACGCTGCAAATCGTACATTGTGTAAGCACTGAAGATAACGACGCCAATACCAGAATAAATCATTTCAAAAGTATTGCTCCAAGGTACAAAGATACCAACGACGCCAACAACGATCATGCCAAGCAGTGAAAGCATTAAAAACCCTCTTAATCCTTGCAGGTTGAAGTGTGTGGTGTAGCCAAAAACTGCAGCAGCTGTGAACATTAGAGCTGTCGCACCAAAAGCTTTAATGAGAAGACTTACTCCGGCCGCACTTTCCACAAAATAAGCTAGAATCGGCACTAAAGTAAGTCCAGTAATCACGGCGAAAGCCGTAAATAGCACATAATTTAACCCCTGCTTTTGACTCCAAAGTCTGGCAGTCAGAATTAAAATAACTTCAGCAAACAGCAAAATATAGATGCTGGCCGTATTAGCAAGGAAGAATGGAACCAAATAATTCAGTCCGACATAAGCTCCAGCAGCTGAAGCAGCGACTGCTAAACCGAAGAAAAACATAACTTTAGAGAGGAAACTGCTCTGATAAACAGGACGTGTTTGTGAAAGATCTGGGTTCAGCATAGTTTTATTGTTAAATTTTAGCTATCCTATAAGGGGAATCGGGTGTGATGTTAACATTTTTTTGGCAGAATTGCCAGTATCAATTACAATACCATCCGTAAATTTACCCTATATGGAAAAATTTAAATTCAAAATAGCAGGAAGAGAAGCGGCTGGCTGGTCAATGGGCCAAGGCAAACCAATGATTTTCCTGCATGGTTGGGGAGGTTGTAAAGAATCCTGGGAACTTTTGATGACTAAACTTGGTGTATTGGGCTTAACCGAAAAGCACTGTTTAATAGCTTTAGATTTGCCTGGTTTTGGAGAAAGCAAAGAACCACCAGTAGCCTGGAACGTTGGGGATTATGTAAAATGGTTTGAAGAAGTCCTGGACTACTTAAATGACAAATATGGCGCTAATTTATCAGATGGCTACGATTTAGTAGTGCATTCTTTTGGCGGACGCATGCTATTTAAAATGTTAGGCCAACAGGAGACTCAAAAATATCGTTTAGATAGACTGG
>CAUJDC010000040.1 GCA_963169815.1 Patescibacteria group bacterium
ATGGTTTATCAGATGATGATAAAAAAATCGACGGGACAGTAATACCCGTTTTTTAAAAAAGCCCTGGCCGCATAATAGGCTGGGGCTTTTTTTTTGATTGCGCCTGGGAAAGTTGTTGATATGATTGAGATGTTTTACAACCTCTTTCCACATAAATTATGAGAACTTTATTGTACATAGTAATTGCCCTGAGTATTTTATTCGGAATAGTTTGCGCGGCGGGAGGGATTTATGTTTCGGCGAGTGCATCTCTAGCCTCTGGCAATAATGAAGCCTTTTTGATGGGGGTGATATTTCCAGTAGGTATGCTGCTTTTCTTTATTATAGTTTTTGGATTAGCATTCAAGCCATTGATAACTAGCAAACTGGCCAATGGTAAAATGCGCAAGCAATTAAAAATGACTGGTGTGAAAGGCACCGCTATAGTTGTATCTGTTCAAGATACTGGAATTACTGTGAATAACAGTCCATTTGCTAAAATTACCATTGAAGTAAAACCTGGAGTAACTGCTCAGTTTTCAGCAACTGTGGGTAGATTAAATATTCCTAGAGAAGGAGACACAATTGAAGTAGTCTATGATCCGAGTAATCCAAGCGTAGTTTTGCCTAGCAGTATGCTTTAAAATCCGCGACTGATACTAATTGAATTTCCGGAAGTTCCTTTTAATGCTTTGAGCAAGGCTACAGTTGCTACGATGGTCAAGAGTCCTGTAACAGTAAAGACCAATCCCAGCCAAAAGACATCTGAAGGAAGTTCAGAGCTTTTTTCGGCAAAGAAAAAATTTGGAGCATGTGCATGGAAATACAAAAGTGACGGTAAGGCCAAAGCTGCTGGGATACCATAACTAAGTGCTCCAGCCGTTCCCATGTAGCGATCAATTAGATAGCTAGGAACTCTTTTAAAAAAAAGTAACAAGATAATCAGTCCGAATAGACTAAAATAAGCTCCTATTCCATAAAGTATGGCCAACATGATAAATAGGTTGCGATCATCTTTGATAAAATTTTCCAGTGGATTTTCTGGATTATAATAAACTTCAATTTTGTCATGGATTTTATAGGCAGGACTGGAAGACCAAATCCCACCTTGGCCCTGAAAAGTATTCCCACCAGAAATTTCAAAGCTGTAGATTTCCGCATAAGTGTCTCCATCTTCTGAAGCATAGTCATGCGCAAAATCAATTACTTCGGCTGTAGTCAGTCTCAAATTTTCAGTAATTTTGGGGGTCACTAAATAAGGAATGAGCACTGCAATAAGTAAGCCAATTACAAAGAAGAGTCCACCCACTGTCAAATACTTGGAATCTCCCTGTAGATTGCCATTAATTAAAGGATTGTTGGATGTCGATGAAAATGTCATGAGAATTTGAGTTATTAATAGCAGGCCGGTATAATAATGTCAGGAAATTGTTAAAAATCAAAACAAACAATTGAAGAGGCTACTGTTTGCAATCATAGTGGGCTTAACACTCTGCCAATTCGCCCAAGCAGAGATTTTATATGACGGTTCTCATACTGGAGGAACAACTGTTGATGATATTTTTGTGATTGACTTCGATCAATCCTCTGCAACTAATCGTGACTTACAATTTGGAAGTTCTAGTGTTTATTTGCGTTATGACGGCACCAGATTCCAGGTTTCCAACAATCTGGATCTAAACTCGAATCAAATTACTTCAGTACGTATTGAAAACCTGGCCGCTATGCCAGGGGGAGCTGGTGGACTCGGAGCTGGTGGACGAGGACGTATCGTTGAATTGACTGCTACTGACTCGATTGCGCCAGGCTGTACAGGTCCTAGCTGTACTCCAGGTACTTATTCATGGAATGGTGCTATTTGGAAACCACTTCAAGGTTCTATCACAACTTCCAATGCTACCAAGATAGTAACTGTTGGACCTACAGGCCGCGATTATACTAATATTGCAGCTGCAGCGACTTATTTGAATACTTTGTCTGGTGGTGAAATGTGGATTGATCCAGGTTCTTATCCGGTGACAACAACTGTGGACCTGAGAAATATTAAATTGGTGGGTACGGACACTGTTCTAACTACAATAACAGAGTCAGGTTCCGGACTGATGACTGTAAATAATACAGACTTTGAGGATTTGGCAATTGATGTGGCCTCTGGTTTAACATCTGCTTATGGGCTGGATGTGGCTTTTGTTTCTGGAACAAATTCTTCAGTGGAATTTGATAGAGTGGACTTTCGAGTTAATGGCACAAAGTTTTTGCTTGATTCTTCTGCTGGTACAGCACCAACTACTAATTTGAGTTTTAGAAATTGTACGGAAAGTACTGGTACTGGTACAATTTTAGCTGCAATAGGGCCATCTAACCTTGGAGCAACCAGCACCATTACTGTAGTGGATTTAAGTGGGTTATCTGCTTTGAAGATTCTCGACTGGCCAGTTACCATCGTGGGTGGAAGTAATGTGGTAACATCTGGAACTATTACGACAATTCCTGATAGAACGATTTTAATTTCTCCAGGAATGAATATTCAAACTGCAATTAACAGTTTAGGTGCCAATGGAGGTGTAATTAAACTATTGGTTGGTACTCATGATGTAACATCTTCGATTACAATCAACAACGATAACATCGCTTTAACTGGTGAAGGACCTGGTACTATTCTGCGTGCTCAAACCGGCACATGGACTGGTGGAACTACTAACAGAGATGCAGTAGTTCAGGTGGGCGCGTCAAATGGCACGTCTCCGAGAAGCAATGTAATTGTTTCAAACTTCACAGTCCAAGTTGGTCCAAATATTCATGGAGTGCAGATAAATGGTGGCACTGAAGACAAAATTATTGATATGATTGTTACCTCGATTGGACCAAAAACTGGCACTAGAACTGGTATAATATTTACTGATGGAGCGTCTACCGTTGCAGAAAGAATGACAGCGACCAGAAGCATAGTGAATAGTAATTTGGCGGCCAATAGATGGGTGGATGGTGTTCACTTTGATGGTAATGCAGATTTTGCTGGACAGTTATTTGGTTATGGAAATGGAATTAGAGACAGTATTATTTCTGAAATGATTGTAAATGAAGCGCAGGAAACTTCTTTTGCTTTCTCACAGGTTTCAGCCTCTTCAATGTTCTCCAATCGTGCCAGAAACATTGGCTTCTCTGCAACAGCCATGGGCATGTTCTTTAACGATGTTACAGATGTAATGGTGATCAATAATACTATGGAAGGAGCAAATGCCGCTGCCACTGGTATTAGACTTTATGATAATGTAGACAATTCTGTGTTTGTTGGGAATGCCGTTCGAGGTGGGCCATCAAATTACTCTACCGGCTTCTTAATTTCAACTTCAACGAGCTCAGGGAATATAATTGCCAATAATCAATTTTCAGCTGTAACAACACAAATTACTGATAATGGTTCAGCGACCAAGCTGGAAACTTTACATGTTAGAAGAGCAACTTTCCCTACTAACCTTGACGATATAGATGATGGATTTGATGTAGGTACTATATGGATAGACACAACTACTCAAAGAACTTATATATCAACAGACAGTACTGCTACCGCAGCAAACTGGAAGGAAATGATAGGTATAAATGGTACACCTGCTTCAGTCTTTACAGTTGACAACGATGCGGTATCCGGAGCCAATGCTTCGGTGCAGTTTGGCCAGATCTCTGCGGAAACTCTAACCTGGGACAATAGCAATTCCAGATTTAATCTGTCAGACGACTTGAATGTGAATAATGGACTGACTGTTGGTGGAAATACAGTGGTGCTGGATTTTGATAATACAGGTGGAGATATAGCCTTGCAGTTTGGCCAGACTTTGAATGAAAACTTTACCTGGGATAATGCCAATACCAGATTTAACTTGAGCGATGCACTCGATGTGGCTGGGGCGCTTTCAACTCAATCAGCCGCGCTAACACTCTCTAATGGAAATAACAATAATGTTTCCATTGCTGATAGTTCATTCATATTGATTAGCGGGCCCACAGCCGCCTTCACTATTACCGGTATGACTGGCGGTTATGATGGTAGAGTTGTAACACTTGTGAATACAACATCACAAAATATGACTATGACTAATGATACAGTTTCAACAGCTGCCAATAGATTCCTGACCAATACAGGAGGAAACCGTAATACAAGTGGTACAGGCTCATTTACAGTAATTTACGACGCAACCGCGTCAAGATGGCGTCTGATTGCCATTAACACTTAAACTTTGTGCTTTTCTCTCTCAACTCTAGCGGCGTATTTTCTAATGTATTCATCAAGTTTCGGCTCGGAGATTGGTGTTCCACCATGTTTGTTTGCTTCATAAGCTTCCATGGCGGTAATGTACTCCTGATGCTCAAGGATGGTTTGATTTTCCATAAATGTAAAAAGATGTTGAGCAATCTCAGTAAAATCGCTTGTTTTTCTGGTATCAAAACCAACATCATGGCTAGCAGGTGGAGGCAAAGTGGCTTTATCTTCAGTAGAGATCTCTGTCATATACATTAAGCCAGTTAAATCGGTTTCACCTGATAATAAATTGTCAAAAGTTACTTCAAAAGTATCATCATCGCTGAGCATAGCTTCATCTACAGTTAAATCTGGAGCTACCTCAGATGAATCCTCGTTTTTAAGAGGGTAGGTAGTTTCTGGAGCTAAACCATCTATGTCTATAGCAAGACGGTCACTAGGATTGAGTGGTGGTGGAATAATTGCAGGTTTAGAAGTTCCAGGCGGAACTGGGCTGATAATTGGTGAGTCCAATTCGGCTAAAAGATTTTTAGTTGTAATCGCAGTATGAATACCTGGTGGCAAGTCAGCTACCGGAATACTTACTCTATCCTCTGTTTCGTGACTAGGTGGAGTAGATGGTTCAGTAGAAATAACCTGTTTAATAGCATTGGCTATACTAGTATCTAGCTCCATTGTTTTCGTAGGAATACCAGGAACGTTTTGATGCCCTTCCTCAGGACTTTCTGTTATTGTCACGACGGCTAATTTTGATTCAGATTTTGACACTTCGATAAGTTTAATAAGTTAAAACTTTATTATATATAGTCCGTTTTGTCAACGACTGTATCAGCTGATTTTAGGCATAGCGAAACTCCGGTGGCCTCAATGTTGATGTCTTAACAGTCCGAAATGGCCTATTGAATCACACTAAGACTGATTTATACAATAAAATACGTCTTGTAAATAGTGGTGCGCTATAACTAAAATGGAGCGGTACACGGGAATCGAACCCGTGTCTCCGCCTTGGCAAGGCGGCGTACTACCATTGTACTAGTACCGCTAGTGGTAAATCGACTCTAATTTTTGCAGAAGGAATATAACAAAAATATTCCAAAAAACAAATGGAAATTTCTCCTAATCCGAGCAAACAACTTTAATAATGTTCATGGGACAGGCTTCAGCAGCCTTGAGGTTATCGTAATAATCAATTTCCAATAAATCTGTCACAACAGTATCCCCTTTTGTAACTCCGCCAATTAGGTCGGACTTCCCTTCTTCATTGTTCATTTGCCAATTTTGTGGAGCTATTAAAACGCAGGCATGGCAGCCGATACAATCCTTCCTAAACTGAATTAATTTACATTTTTTCATTAATTTAGACGAGATTTTACCAAGTAAACTTTGTCATTTTTCCTAACACGTTCGAAGAAAGGAATAGTAATCAAGTCAGATTTTTCAGCTGTGGAAATTTCCTGATGATCCCTCTGAATGACTGAAATTGTCGAGTGAATTGCCCCAGTTGATTTACCAGTTATGATCAGCTGATCCCCCTTGCTAACTTTACCACTTTGCATTTTGATCTGGGCGATTTTAGTTTTTGGATAATAGTGATCAACAGTCCCCACAAATTCCTTTTCTTCAGTGGCTTTACTGCCAGAACTGGCTGTCCAATCAGGCAGAAGCTTTCCGAGATAATACCCATCGCTGAATCCTCTGTTGTAGACCCTGGTAAGTTCTGACATCCAGTTATTTATTTTATCGTGTGTAAATTCACCTTCTAAAATTGTGTCTACTGCCTGTTTGTATGTACCAACTACAGTAGCGACATATTCTGGTGCGCGGCCACGTCCCTCAATTTTGAAGACATCAATACCAGCATCAACCAATTTATCCAAAAATGGCAGAGTGCAAAGGTCTTTTGGACTGAGGACATAGCTGTTTTCAACTTTCAGTTCCACACCACTGTCTTCATCAATAATTCGATATGACTTGCGGCATTCCTGAAGACATGCTCCTCGTTGAGCTGAAGTGTTGTTGGAAATCAGGCTCATTTGGCAGCGACCACTTTGAGCAATACATAGGGCGCCATGAACAAAACACTCTATTTTGATCAAATTACCGGAAGGCCCTTTCAACTGGTCTTCCTGCACACGCCTGCAGATATGTCTGATCATCTCGAGATCCAACTCTCTGGCTAAAACTATAGTATCGGCAAACTGGGCATAAAATTTGACACTTTCATAATTGGAAATCGAAAGCTGAGTTGATGCCTGTACAGAAACGCCCACTTCACGGGCGTAAAGCATGGCTGCGACGTCCTGCACAATTACGGCTGAAATACCGGTTGTTTTTGCTTCGTCGATGATTTTTTTCATCAGAGTCAAATCATGCTGATAAAGCAAAGTGTTTAAGGTGATATAACTTTTAATGCCAGCTTTATGACAAATCTCTGACACTTCAGCCAGCTCGGTAAGTTTAAAGTTATTAGCTGCACGGGAACGCATATTCAAATGCTGTACTCCAAAGTAAACACTATCACATCCTGCATTGATAGCCGCACTAAGAGCTTCAAAAGAGCCTGCTGGAGCCATGATTTCTGGTCTTTTCATAGTCGCAATTATTAGTTTTTGCTGTGAACCGGCGCTATTATTAAATTAAATAACTGGTTTGTAAAGTCTTGCTAAAGATTTTGCTGTTTGGAGCAAGACAAAACTACTGCTAGAATCTTGAGCGATTTAGATGATTTTTTTCAATTATGTTAGATAAGCACTTCGATTTCGCTAATAGAGAAACTGAAATTTATAAACTTTGGGAAAAGACTGGCTGTTTCAAACCTGAAAATGCGGCAGATCCAAAAGCAAAAGTTTTCGACATTACCATGCCACCTCCAAATGCTAATGGAGAGCTGCATATTGGACATTGTTATGGCCATACTGTAATGGATATTTTGGGTCGATATCATCGAGCTTTGGGAGAGAGAGTACTACTTGTTCCTGGTAAAGATCATGCGGGGATTCAAACTCAGGTTGTTTATGAAAAGAAATTAAGTTCTGAAGGTGTAGATACTGAAAAAATGTCGCGCGAAGAATTCTGGAAGAGTTGCTATGATTTTTGTATCGATAGATCAGCTTATATGAGAGCCCAGGAAAAACTGGTTGGTGTGTCTGCTGATTTTGACCGTGAAGTTTTTACACTAGAACCGGGTATCAGCGAGATTGTTTTGAAAACTTTTGTAAAAATGTGGGAGGATGGCTTGGTTTATAGAGGAAGCCGCATTGTTCACTGGTCAGTTTATTCACAGACTTCAATTTCAGATGTGGAAATTGAGTATAAAGAAGAAAAAGGAAATTTATGGCACATTGAATATCCTTTAGTGGAAGCGGCAAAGAAGCCAGAGAGGAAAAAGATTGCTTTGGGAAATCGTGAAATGCATCACAATTTAGGTAATCATTGGGTGATTCTGGGAGAAAATCTCTCTGAATTCAAAGTTGGAGAAGCAGTGATTCAACTTGTTGATAAAGAAGAGACAGTGATTGAGAGAGATTATGTAATTTTTAAAATGGAAAAACTTCCTGGCAACAAAACAAAGCCAGAACAATTGGAAAAGTATAATGAACAAATTCGAGCCAAAATTTTGGCAGCTGAAGGCGAGATTAGCGTGATTGATATGGTACTGGATTTAGACAATCAGAAAGCCATTGTAGTAGCCACTACACGCCCTGAAACGATGCTTGGTGATACTGCAGTTTCAGTTCATCCAATGGATCCACGTTACACTCATCTGATTGGAAAGAAAGTGCGCGTGCCCATGGTGGATAGAGAAATTCCGATTATTGCTGATGAGAGAATTGATATCAGTTTTGGAACTGGCGCTGTGAAGACCACTCCCGCCCATGACTTTTTGGATTATGAAATTGGTAAGGATCATGGTTTGGAAATGATTCAGGTGATTGATAAGTTTGGCAAAATGACCAAGGCTGCTGGTAGCGCTTATGAAGGCCTGACAATTACTGAATGCCGAGAGAAATTGGTTGCTGATCTGGAAGCTTCTGGTGCTCTGCTTTTAACTGAAGATATGATGCATAAAGTGCCGATTGCTGAACGAGGAAAGGATATAGTTGAACCACTAATTTCCACTCAATGGTTTGTAAATGTTGATAAGGAATGTTTGAGCTTGAAAAAGCGCGCTCTGGATTTGATTAACTCGGGAAGAATTGCTGTTCATCCTGCGAGAATGAAACATCTGATTGTGCAGTGGTTGGAAAATTTAACGGATTGGAATATTTCACGCCAGATCATCTGGGGACATCAGATTCCAGCATGGTATAAAAACAAGGATACAGATCAGGAAGAAATATATGTTGGCAAAGAAGCTCCAAAAGAAGGAAACTGGGTACGGGAGACTGATACTTTTGACACCTGGTTTTCTTCAGGTCAATGGCCATATTCAACTTTAGCAAGTCTCGGACTGTTGGATCTAGAAAACCCTTCTACTAGTGACTATTTCCCTACTCACACTATGGTGATGGGTAGAGATATTTTACTTTTCTGGGCCTGTCGCATGATGCTCCTGAGTGCCTATAGAATGAATGAAATCCCCTGGAAGAATATTTACTTCACCGGTCTGGTTAGAGACAACAAGGGGCAGAAAATGTCCAAATCAAAAGGCAATGGCGTTGAACCAAAAGAAATGTTGGCCAAGTATGGGGCGGATGCCCTACGCGTAGGTTTAATCGCAGGCACATCTGCTGGACTGGATCCGAAATTTGATGAGAAGAAATTAGATAATTTTGCCAAATATCTGAATAAAATTTGGAATGCAGCGAAGCTAGTGGCGATGAAGGGTGAAGGAGATTACAAACTGGAACTTCCTGCAGCGAATAAATTCCAACTGGAAAGTTCTGCTTGGATCATGTCGCGGTTAGCCCAGACAGCAAAGGAATATCGACAGAGACTCAATAATTATGAAATCAGCAATGCCTTTGATGTGATTTACCATTTTAGCTGGGATATTTACTGCTCATGGTATTTGGAAATGGCCAAAATAGAACTAGAGGCTGCCAGTGAATTTACAGAAGAAATCAAAGCTGTGATGTTTACTGCCTTTAGAGAAATTCTAAAAATGCTTCATGCTTTCATGCCTTTCTTTACGGAAGAAATTTGGCTAGGTATGGAGAATTTAGGGCAAAAAGGACTCTTAGCTGAACAGCAGATGATGGATTTAGCTAGTTATGAGATACCAGTTGAAACACTACAATCAATGCTTAAATTGATGGATTTGGTTTCTGTGGCCCGTGAAGTAAGACGTACTTTGGAAAAACCATTTGGTGAAAGACTGACTCTTGATTTTGACGGTGCAATAGACAGACATTACCCGCAAATGATTGATAAAATGGTTAATGCAGGACTATCCGAAGTTACCGCAGGAATTTTCAAACCTTGCCCAAGTGGCATGATTAGAGTGGCAGCGACTGCAGAAGAAAAAGCAAAATTCCGTGACAATTTGGAAAAAACTTTAGCTAAAAAAGAACAGGAAGTAACGGTCTTGGAAAAAATTCTGACTCCTGGATTCAAAGCAAAAGCTGATCCTGACTTGGTAGCGGAGCGCGAGGCGCAGCTGGCTGCGGCGAGCGCGGACAGAGTGGCTTTGAAGGCGGATTTACGGGCTAATTAGAAACCGAGTTTTATTGATCAGCAATGCCTAAATAAGCGGAATTAGTTTTGAGGTATTCCAGCATCTTGCCAGCAGCTTCTGTTTTGGCAATTTTGGTATTTGGACCATAACCAGTTAGGGCGAGTTCTCTGGTGATGCGGCAATGACAGGCAGTTGGTGTAACTCCCCCACCCCAGATTTCCCAGTGGAAATTGGGCATGTTTAACTGATTTTGTTGGCAATAATCAATTAATTGGCCAGACACAGTAGTCTTGGCAGTTCCAAAACTGTTTGAGACAGGTTTATCAGCTAGCGGTGGTGAGTCAGCAATTGCTCTCTCCAGTTTTTTGCGCAAGCCTCGAGCGGCTAGATTTTTGACAGTCATTTTGTCGCTGCGTTCTGAGACTTTAAAAGTATAGCGCTTGCCCTGGTAACGGGCGGAGGCAGTGCAAGTTAGAACAATATTTACACCTGGTTTGGCGTGGTATTCAAAAGTTACTCCTCCCACGCGATTTTTATTTTGGAATTCAACTAAAGCTTCGAGGTCATGATCGACTGAGAGAGCGTCAGTGCCACGAGTGGAATGCGGGGCTGTAGACTGACGATAATTATAAAGGGAATGTTTACCACTTTTGATAGCCCTGAGGGTTTGAAGACGGCGTAGAGTCTCATTGAGATAATTACACAATCTCTCGATATCTGCTCTGCTATACGGTGGTTCAGCATCATCAATTAAAGCTTTAACGATGCGGTGATTGATCAGGTCGGCATATCTTCTAATGGGCGATGTAAAATGCAAATAGGCGTCAACACCAAGACCAAAATGTTCGCCTGCTGTAGGCTGATAAACCGCTCCCAGCAGATATTTATTGTAAATAAAGCGCAAATTATCCATGAGAGTTAGATAATCGCTGGTTTTCTCTATTTCATTAATAATTTGGCTGCGAGTAGGAGTAGTGGCCGCTTCCAGGGCCTGATGCACACGATAAGGTGCTGGTTGCTTTTGCTCTGTCAGGAATTCCGCAACTGAAGTATTGGCCAAAATCATGAATTCCTGCACTATCTGACAAGCCGCGGAGACACTCCCCTGTCTGATATTTCCCTCTTCGTCGATATTGTACTGAGGAATGAGATGCTGCATGGCGATACTCCCTTTGCTCAGACGTCTGGCGGCCAATAATTTGGCAAATTCCAAATAGGTATTCATGGGCAGACCGGGGTCGCCAATAATCTTTGAGCCCTGATAATCGCTGTGAGCCATTCTACTGAAAGACCTGAGATAAGTTTTGGCCAATTCTATGTTCAGTACCTGGCCGACTTTGTTCAAAGTGACTCTGACTGTGATGGTTGGCCTAAGCTTAGCTTCATGCAGGCTTAATCTGTTTTCTGAAAGTACTTTGGGCAGCATGGGAATGCTGCCTTTTTTCTCACCAAAATACTGGGTTGCTACACGTACTGCTGCAGCCTTATCTATATCCGAATCTTTTTTGACCAAACTATCAACATCACTGATGGTAATTTCGACAATCCAGCTATCTGACATTTCGCGAAGATGAATGGCGTCATCCAAATCAGGTGAACTCGCATCGTCCACAGTAAAACCAACTACTTCAGTTCTATCTCTAAAGACTTCATCAGTCAGTTCCAAACCTTTAGCCAGATTTTCTAGACCTATCGGGAAACGATAATCAGGCAGTTCAACTAATTTTTCATTTGGCAGAGATATTCCCATGTTTTTTTTGATTACATTCATTCAAACTCGGTTTGATAAAATAATCAATAGTTTCGTCAATGCTTCTATTGCCTGATCTCTGCAGGATATTTACTCAAGGCTGTGGCTAAGCTTGAAGTAATCACACTGAAATTTCGAATATTGCTGGAATTTAAGCTGGTTAATGCAACGCAAATTTTTCAAATACAGGCTGCATTGATAGAAATTGGCAGAATGCTTGGAGGGTGGCTCAAAGCTGTACAGAGTTCATAGACCTGTATGCGTCCATAACATACTGGACTTATTCAGGTGCCGTCAAATAGAGTCAGTCCTAGAAAAAAGATGGTTAAGATTGAGTTGACACGCTTAACCTTAAACACCACCAATAATGAGCAGATTGCGGCGGGCAAGACAAATTTTACACAAAGCAGTTATGCCAAAACAGCTTTCCAGAATTGTAGAGATGGATGAAACCAAAGCGGCCAAAAACTGGTTCTGGGGAGCCATTGAATGGGGAAGTAACAGAGCGATTGTTGAATGGATTCCCAACCGTCAGCCTTCGTTATGGATAGAAAAATTTGGCAATACGTGGAAGAACACTCGACTATCATGACAGACGAATTAGCCTCCTACATGCCACATCCCAGATATTTTCAGCATCACGCGGTTAAGCACTGTGAATACTTTGTCCATCCGGAATGCAAGGTTATTCACACCAACCGAATTGAAGGGCTGTGGGCCCAAATAAAACGCCGGATCCACCATCTCTGCAACGGAGTTAAATTAGAACATATTCAAAGCTACATCGATGAACTGCTTTACATAAAATATCATTATTTATCTACAAAACCTTCCTTTTTCCCTCTCTATTGCAAAAAAACTTAGTCAACCCCAACTTTTTTCCAGGACAGACCGTATAACGAGAACTTAGCCAGTCTATTTGATTTCAAATTCTTCTTTGATCTGATCTATTTCATCGCGAAGTTCAGCGGCTTTTTCAAACTCCAAATTGGCCGCAGCGACTTCCATCTGATCTTCCAATTCCCGAATAAATCTACCCATTTCACTCTTGGGAATTTTCTTATAATCAATTTTCTTTTCACCAGCCTGATCTTTCTTGGCATTTTCCATGGCAATATCCTTTATCGCACGAATAACTGTTTCAGGAGTAATACCATGCTTTTTATTATATTCCATTTGAATAGCACGACGGCGCTCAGTTTCATCTATAGCTCCATTCATCGAGTCAGTGACGCGATCTGCATACATTACCACAAAGCCATTAATGTTACGGGCACAACGACCAATGGTTTGAATAAGCGCACTTTTGGAACGCAAGAAACCTTCCTTATCAGCATCCAGAATTCCAATAAAAGAAACTTCTGGTAAATCCAAACCTTCACGAAGTAAGTTGATACCAACCAATACATCAAATTTACCAAGTCTCAGATCACGCAAAATTTCAATACGTTCAATTGTCTGAATATCGGAGTGGAGATATTTTACTTTGATGCCAGCGTCAGTAAGATAATCTGTTAAATCTTCTGCCGAACGCTTGGTCAAAGTTGTAATAAGCACTCTTTCTTTAGCTTTAATACGCTTATGAATTTCATTGAGCAAGTCATCAATCTGACCTTTGCGTGGACGCACTTCTACGGTCGGATCAATCAGTCCAGTTGGACGGATAATTTGCTCAGCAATGTTGCCCTCACTCTTTTCTATTTCATATTTGGCCGGAGTCGCAGAAACATACATGGCCTGATTAATAGCTGCTTCAAATTCATCAAACTTCAAGCTTCGTGAGAACATGCCAGTTGGTATTCATACCACTCTCCGTGGTTCACGCATGTATGATTTCGTTTCAAAATTTGTAAACATCACTCTCCCGCGTAGCTCATCATCCAGTGGTATCTCCGGGTTTAGCAGTGGTGGAGGATTTAGTGGTGGTGGCTTCGGTGGTGGCGGGTCTAGCAGCTGGTAATAAATTTTTCCAATCAACCAAGACCATTTCTCCAAACCAGATCTACAGTATCAACTATATATCGAGGATAAGATGAAAATTGCTTGGCATCTGAAAAAGTCAGCTTAGCTGATGACCCCAATTGTTCCAGTGCTTGAGAAATTTCTGAATCCATGGATTTTTCAAAAATTCCACCAGTCCTGTTTGTTCTAATATTTTTATTTGTCGAAAAACCAACCCCTTCAAAATTATTCGACTTGGCAAAATCAATCATATGATTCAACATTGCCTTAAACAAACTTTTTTCATCAACGGAATATAAATAAGTAGAACTTGGATTCATCGAAAGTATCAAATACTTTTTGCCGTTTTCCTCCCATACATTCATCATTGTCAAACCTTTGCAAACCGAGTCATCAAGATCAAAATAAACAGCCTGTAAAAATTCTGGAGAATCCCACTGTTCTATATCACCAGACACACACACACCACCAACTCTTCTAGCCATACTGCTGGACTTGCTTTTACCAATTTCTACTCTGAGTTTTTCAACTTTTTTTCCAATTGCCTCTTTGGATTCAAACTTACTGAGCTCTTTTTCAATTAAAACCTTATCATCTTCAAAAATATCATTTATATTCTGAAACAAATATTTTTCAAAACCCTCTTGATTATACTGACCATCCAGTAAATCATTTTCCGCTTTTTGTAAATCTTCCAAAGTAATGGACCTCAACTGTATTCTTTGTGGATCACTGTATTTCTCCTTACCTAAAGTTTTAGCAATCTCTGCAATTTTAACACGCTTTCCTTTAACCAAATCTTTTGCAGCAGTCCAGCGTTTCGGATTTCTTTTATTTCCCAGTATCATGCCAACCTGTCTTTTAAATTGCTCCATATCCATTTCTTTTTTGGGATTCAATCTATGCAATTTCATCTGCTGTTCCTGTGCTGAAAATTGACTAAAAATTAGCGGCAATTGGGCAGACAACCATCCATCCTGATCTGATTTACTAAAAAGTTTTTTTGACACATCCTTGACCTGATCCGCAAAGAAAAAATGAAGTTCACTTAAATATGCATAATCCTGATTTTTTGATTTATTAACCCGATCTGTAGTTCCACGAATATAACCAAGAATATCTTCATTTTTAATGAAATGATATGAAATAAGCAGTTTTTTAATTTGCTTTTTAATTTTTTGATCATGTATGGCTTCAACCATCAAAACAACTAATTTTTTCTCAATATTATCAGCTGATTTGGCATATTCATATTGGTCTGCATATTCGGAAAATAACTGTTCAACCTCTTCCTCAAAACTTTTCAGCATTTTTTGCTGATCAAAATTATACTTTCTCCATTCTTCACTTAATCCAAAAAAGATTTTTTTCAATGAATCAAATTTGGAAGTATCAACTTTTTCATTCCTTTTCACAACCAGCTCTGTATTAACACCCAAATCCAAAACTGCTTTTTCTGTACCTGCAAATTGCTTCAAATGATTGGTATGATCACCAAATTTATCAACATCATTACTACTCCAAGTACCAGAATTATTAGGAAAAACAATATTCAGTAAATCTGCATAATATGGACTTGTTAAAATTTTTGGATCCGTTTCCTTGGCACTGGCAATTTTGCTGATCAAATCATTTATAACAGCAAAAAACTCTTTTTTATTCTTTGCATTCAAATAACCCTTCACTAAATTCGGACTGATGAAAGCTATTTTTTCCAGATAATCCCATACAAGATTTTTATTTTGCTCAGTGATTATATTAGCCTCAATGCATTTTTCAATATTAATAGATAAATTTGGAGCTTTGGTATAGTACAATTTCTGCAATT
>CAUJDC010000041.1 GCA_963169815.1 Patescibacteria group bacterium
TGTTGAATCATATGATTGATTTTGCCAAGTCGAATAATATTGAAGGGGTTGGTTTTTCGACAAATAAAAATATTAGGACGAACAGGACTGGTGGAATTTTTGAAAAATCCATGGATTTAGAAATTTCTCAAACACGGGAACAATTGGGGTCATCGGCTAAGCTGACTTTTTCAAATGCCAAGCAATTTTCATTTTATCCTACATATATGGTTGATACTGTAGATCTGGTTTGGAGAAATGGTGTTGGTTGATTGGGAAATTTTATTACCAGCTGCTAGACCCACCCCCTCCGAACCCACCCCCGCTGAATCCGCCACCACTACTAAACCCGGAGATGCCACTGGATGATGAGCTGCGCGGCGCTACCGCCATATTGGTGCTGGCAGTATTGCTGAAATTGTTCAATGAGTGCAGGAATAAATTGGTACTAAAATGAGTGCCAAAATTTGGATTGGAGCTTTGATACCAGCCCGGTTGTTGAATGTTTAGACTTTCACAGGCTTTAGCCCATTTTTCTGCCAAGTTGAGAGCGATGGCATAAGGCAACATCTTTTCAAAAATGTTTTCATTTTCATAGAATTTCATACGATCCTTTTCAGCTGTACGAATGAATTCCTCTAAGCCCAGAATGTGAACTCTTGTATCAACACCTTTCTGGGTTTTCTTGGGCATGAAGTTGCCAAAGATACCTATGATGACTGCTGAGATGAGTAAGCCTGGCATTAGTGAAGGCATGATAGCAAGGACTATTTCTCCAAAGAAAATGGTGCCAAAGAAAATAATTGCGGCAGTTGTGACATAAACTGCACGTACACTTTCTGGATTGGCTACGTAATATTTTTGATTGACCAAGTCAGTGTAAACTGCACGTTTTACTTCAGGTATGACTTTGTAAAATTTATAACGTAAATCGTCGAGAGTTGCTTTCTCGCTGCTGCCAAAAAGTCCGCTATAAACCTTCTGTTCAAATTCGGCCAAACTGTCTTTGGAGTTAGTTGGTGTAGTTTTTTCCAAAGTATAAGTAGTTGATTCGCCAAAGAATTGTTTTTCTTTTTTCTCAATAATTTTGAGGTAACCACGAGTGGCCAGATCAATAATGGTACTAGTGATGTCGCGCATATCCATGCTGTCATCAATCAAAGTGCCAATTTGAGCAGGACGGAGATTGTCAGGTGCTTCGTATTCAGCCATGACAGTTGACTTGATGGCGATTGGGTCGCGGCCTTTGGTATACCATTGGAAATACATTACAGCGAAAACCAGGATAGGAAGTCCAAATCCCCAGTTGTCGGCGAGGAACCAGAGCACATAGGTGAGTTGACTTGGATAGGTGATTAAATCTTTAGGAAAGCCTACTAAAACAGAAATTCCTTCTCCAGCACGGAGTAGGGAATTGGTTTTATATTCAATGATCTGACCATCGATTATTTTGCTGGTACATTCTTGTGCTGAACTCCCTTCGTAGCCGGTGAAACATTTACTTTGGAGCTGCTTTTCATCTACTGATTGCGGCAACACAATGTAAGTTGTGGAATTAGCGATGGCAGATTGATTGGCATTGCCAGTGGTGTTCCAGAAAAGCTCGTCATAACTTTCGAAGCGATTTAGGCCACGGTCAATTTTATATTTGATTTTATAATGAACTACTTGGCCATCGACATATTTGTCAGCTGAGCCCATTTTGATATCGGCATTGGGATCGTTAAAACTGTAACTATAATTGATTGGTTGATTGTTCTGGTCGGTGACGCTGATTAGATTGAAATGTAAATTGAGGAAATTGCCAAGTTGGTCGCGATATTTCATTGGAATGCTGCGAATCAATCCATGGCGATTGGTGGCATTGGTGAAATCAACGCTAATTTCTTCAGTAACAATAATGCTGCTATCTTTTTGAATTTCTAAAAGGCTGTTGAAATCACGGATGCCGTAATCATAATAACTTTCTTCAGCAAATTGCTCAGTATAGTCTTCGGTATTGTGCTCTGGGAAGGCGGGTACAGAAACAGCCTCTACCGAGAGGCTGTAAGTTAGCGCTAGGGTTAGCGCTAGAATAGATTGTTTGTGAAGCTTATTCATTAAATGAAACTTTGACATTATTTCTTTCTTCCTGGTTTTCAATTTCGAAGAATTTGCGGCGTTCGAACTTGAACACGCCAGCTACGATATTGTTTGGGAAAATTTCAACTTTAGTGTTGAAGTCACGAACTGTAGCATTGTAGTAACGGCGAGAAAGTTGAAGTTTTTCTTCGATTTCTTTGAGAGTGGCCTGTAATTCCATGAAATTTTGATTGGCTTTCAAATCTGGATAGCTTTCAGCCACAGCAAAGAGAGTTTTGAGTGTTCCAGAGAGAGCGTTTTCAGCCTGAATTCTTTCTTCAGGAGATTTAGCAGACATAGCCATGTTGCGGGCCTGAGTAACTGCTTCTAAAGTTTTGCTTTCATGTTTGGCATATCCCTTTACTGTTTCAACCATGTTCGGGATGAGGTCGTAACGACGCTTGAGTTGAGTGTCAATGTCAGACCAAGCTTCATCAACTTTGTTCTTTAATTGAATAAGACCATTATAAACACCAATAACTGCAAAGGCTACGATGGCCAACACAGCTATAACTATAATTAATTCCATATATGTAAATGAATTGTTACTGGCGAAATTTTAGTGGTTTTCCCAGTACAATGCAATGCTTATTCCATTGGCTCTTCCGCCTTGACCACTGCTGGCTTTATCTCAGGGGTTTCAGAGAAATTAACGATTTTTTCTGGCATACGGCGAATTTTTATTGTCTTGTCGGCTTCTCCAGTTTCAGGTGTTGGGGCTTCTTCTTTAATTTCTATAATTTTTAATTTGGTAGCAGTAACTTCTTCACTGCTTCCTAGAGTTGGTATTGTCTCTGTCACTGGACTTGTTGCAGTAGCTGGTGCCTGAGGTGTGCTGCCAGTATTTACCACTGGCATTGTATAGGAGGTAACTGTAAGGGCGCCTTGTCCAAGTTGGAAAACCTCATTGGAGTCAGAGCGATCTCTGAGCAGCAGTTTAACCAGGAAAGTAATGGGATAGGTTGTTTCCCGATGCTGTAGTCTGGCTATATCATCAAGCTTGAGTTCGTAACTCGCCAATTGGCTTTCGGGGCTCAGTTTGAGATTTTGGATGTTTTGAATGTCGTCGTAACGAGTAGAGTTTTGTAATGAAATGTAGAGACGATCGCCACATACTTTAAGGAAAGCTGGTGTTAATCCCTGGAAAGGAATGCTAACATCTTTGTCTGTTTCCAGATTTGGGATTTGTACCTCAGGGAAACTGGTAGAGCAGGGAATAGTGAATTTAAAAGTGAGTTCAGGGGCAGCGTCTAATTGGGCATAAACATTTCCTGGCTGGAATTTGCGAAGAGTTTGGCCGGTGCTATTTTGAGCTACAACTTTGTCAGTGATCAGAACTTCATTGACGAGAGGACGGCTATTGATGAAGCCATTCCAATCTAGCTTGGCATTACCTATGTTTGAAGTGCTGTCGTCAAAAATTTTGGCAGAAAAACCAGCTTCACAGATATTTGTATCGTAGAAATATGTTTGTTGATCTTTGGAATAATTAAGTTTGGCAATGGTGCCGCGGCTTCCTACTGGAACTGTGTCATTTGCTTTGACGTACTCACTTGTCAAAGTATATTGCGGATCAGTTAAAATGACTGAGGCCTGATAACCATTTTCAATAAAATTACAGCTAAGTTTCCCTTTGGCAATTTTTACTGGAATGACATTGTCAGTAAGTTTGCGATCTGAATATTTGGTAAAAATGGTGTATTCACCGTCAGGGAATTGTCCCTTTTGAAACTTTTCATAGAAGTGTTCGCAGTCGTCTAATTCGTTGCTGGAGTAGCTTTTGCCTTCAATTTTACAAGAAGTATAAATGGGACGAATATTGTAGAGAGCCCCTTGGAAGAATTGGCCCCCACCAGTCCAAATAGCAATGCCGATTATGACGGCTAGACCGAGAATTATGCCCAATCCGATGAGAATTTTCTTTTTCATGGCAAAAAGTATAATAAAATCCCATTATTATAACATTTTTAGGCTATATCTACAAATAGCTGGCCACTTTGTCTTTTTGACATTGATGAATTTTGATTCCTTCCGGTAAGGAAGCGATAAATTCCTTGCCATAAGCCTTTTGAACGAGGCGAGAGTCGAGGATAATTACTGAACCAGTATCTTTGGAAGAGCGAATTAGGCGGCCAAAGCCCTGTTTGAAGCGTAAAATTGCCCGAGGAAGAGCGTATTGTTCGAAAGGTTTTGCGAAAAGTTGGGATCTGGCAAAAACAATCGGGTCGTCAGGTGGGTCGAAAGGTAATTTTTGAATAATAACGCAGGTTAAGGCCGAGCCAATTAGGTCTACTCCTTCCCAGAAACTGTTGGTACCCAGGATGGCGCTCTTTTCTGGTTCATCCTGGAAGTGGGCGAGTATTTTACCTCGTCCTCCGGATAGGCTTTGTCCAAGTAGGCTGATTCCAGCTATTTTTAGTCCTGGAGCGAGATCATGATAAACTTTGGCCAAGTCTTTTTTGGCTGTGAATAGGACCAGGCAACGGCCGTGATTGGTGCGAATAGTTTGATCGATAACCGTCGTGCATTCGCCTAAATAACTCGGTACTTTTGGTTCTGGCAAATCTTCAGGGATGATAATTTTGACCTGGTCTGGATAGCTAAAATGGCTAGCAATCCTAACCTCTTCGAAGTGTTCAGTTAACCCTAATTCGTGGCGCAGATAATTAAAATTGCCATAGGTGGTGAGCGTGGCTGAAGTCAGAATGATGGAATTTCTCTCGGCAAATAAAGTTTCCTGAAGGGTGTTTTGAATTGTCAGTGGGGCGCTGAAGAGGAAAATGGCTTCATCCATGCCTTGATGAATCCAGAAAATTTGATTCTTCATAACATTGAAACTTTGCAGATTGCGTAGATATTCTAAGATTTGATTGAAATCGTAGAGCAGGTCATTATTTTCTGAATCGTGATTTAGTAGAGTTTGATTTAATTTTTGCCCAAGCTGAGCTAAAGCTAAAACTTGTTCACTTAAGGGTTTGATTTGATCCAAAAAATTTTGCCATTCTTTGCTATCAAGTATGTTCGGTGTAAGTGAAAGTGTATGAGGGATACCTGGCTGGGTTTTGCCATATTTATTAATCACCTGGCGTAACTTATCAAAGCCTTTTTCCACCAAATTGGTATTGGCTATTTTAGCATCGACAATGGCTTTATTGAGTTCCTCCATGCTGTTTTCAAAGAGCAGCGTGTTTTGCCAAAGTGTATTGAAAGTTTCCAAAAATCTTTCCCAAAGTTTGAAGAGGCGATTCTGGCTGAGGCCGATAGTCAATGCATCAGTGAGAGTTTTTTCCAAATGATGTGCTTCATCAATAACCAGATAATGGCTTTGTGGAAGGATGGGCGAACCACTAAGGCTGTCTTGAACCAAGAGGGCGTGATTGACGACTATCAAATCTGATTGCTCTGCTTGAAGGCGGGCATTTTCCAAAAAATCGATTTGATTGCCAGAAGGTTTTTGATCGGGGTGTGAGCAGATTTGATCGAGTAGAATGAGCTCTTTGTTTTGTAAATTTACTTCATCCAAATCACCAGTGGTTGTCTGTTCCAACCAGATGAGAATTTTGATAAAAGCGGTGATTTCATGGTCTTCTAATTCCTCGCGGTTCTTGAGATTATTGAAGCGCTCCAGGGAGAGGTATTTGCGGCGACCTTTGAGGACGGAGAGTTTGACGGTTGGGAAAATTTGCTGAATGAGCGGGAAGTCCTTTTTGATAATTTGATCCTGTAGATTATTGGTATGAGTAGAGATAATTATTTTTTCTTTGTGATGCTTGGTTAAAAAAGCTGAAGCAAGCAGATAAGCCATAGTTTTGCCAGTTCCAGTCCCGGCTTCGGCAATTAAATGGTGATTTTCTTTAAAAGCTTTGTTGATTTTTTGCAATAATTTCTGTTGTCCTGGGCGTGCTTCGAAGTCAGGAATTACCTCTTGAAGTGGGCTGTTTTTACTCAGTAAATCCACTAGCTCTTCGCTATCGTTAATGACAATGGAATTACTATTGGCCTGTTCTTTGACTGGTTTGGTTTTGGCCTTGTCAGAAACTTCCGAATTGACCATGAAAAGCTCAGTCATATCCCAATTTGATTTGCGTACTAATTGCTGAATTTGGCTTAAGGTTTGAGGGGGGATGGATTTGATTTTATCGATAAGCAGCAAGAAGAGCTCGAAACAAACATGGGCATCAGACATGGCGCGATGTTTGTTGGTATGACTGATTTTCAGCTGGCGACTGATGGTTTCTAGACTGTAAGAGGGGAGATTGGGTAGGAGAATGCTGGCCAAATGGAAAGTGTCGAACTGCTTATTGGTAATAGGGATGCCTTTGGCCTCCAAAAAGGTTAAATCGAAGTCTATATTGTGGCCGACTATTGGGAAATTACCGATAAAGCGGCTGAGATTTGAGGAAACACTTTCAAAACTTGGGGCATCTTTAACAGTTTCGGCAGAAATGCCGGTGATGTGGCTGACCATGCTGGGTATTTCTACTCCAGGATTGATAAGCGTTTCGAATTGTTCAATTATTTGATTGCCCTGAAACTTGATTGCTGCAATTTCCAAAACTTGGTCATTGCTGGGATCAAAACCGGTAGTCTCAAGGTCAAGGGAGATATAGGTTTGATTCATTTATTAAGTTTTAACATTTTCAGATGTAAATTATGATATAGATCGCTTTGACGTTTGGAAATATTCTTGTATAATAGTCGCTTACAATTAAATTTTATGAAACCAAAGTTAGCTAAGCTTCCTGAACATATAAAGGCTGTCCCACTGTCTAAAGAAAGTGAGGTTAGGGTTAAAGCTGGCTTTGGAGCCAATGTATAGAGAGTCGATGAAAAGAGGCGCAGAGGCTGCGCTCTTTGATATGGCCTTAATTAAGGGTTACATCAAGATAATGTATGTAAATTCTGCTAGTTATGAAATAAAGATTATGCCTATTTTGTATAAAATAGCTTTGAGTTGTCGTAATTGGACTTTCCCTGAATTCGATAGGCTTTATAGCAATGTGCTTTATGCTATTAACTCTGTTTATCTAGTTCGTATGCAAAAGCAATTTATGGAAAAGGATTGGGGTGATTATGGTGAATTTATTCTTTTTTGGAGTAATATTGAGTTGTTGATGAAGCGATTTACTAGAAAGGATGGTTTTGAATATTTGAAACAGGTATTAAATGCTGGTTTGAATTAGTCTTTATAGAAAAAATAATAATTCCTAAAAAAGAGCCCTTATTTAAGGGCTCTTTTTGGTTTTATATTGATCTAGTTTATTTAATAATTTTTGAAAGTATTTAAATATCTAGAGATGATGGTGGCCGTTTCGGCACGAGTTAGAGTATCATTTGGACTGAAATGATTGAAGGTTTTTCCACTGACCAACTTATTCTGGAAGGCAGCTTTGACAGCGTTATAATACCAAGCTGAGCTGCTTACATCACTGAATGGCAAGTCGAGATTGTGATTTACTATGTAGCCTTCATTATCTGCCAGGGCATTATTTAGTATTTGAACTGCTTCGGCACGGCTGATTGACTGATCTGGACGGAAAGTATTATTGCTGTAACCTGAGATAAGGCCATGAGCGCGAGCTTTGTTGATAGGGTAAGCATACCAGGCATTAGTAGGTACGTCGCTGAAGTAGTTGTCTGGCTCGACTTCAGTATAGTAATTGCCATTGTATTCAAGAGCGGACATAACAGTTTTGATGAATTCAGCTCTGTTAATAGGCGCGTTTGGACGGAAATTTGAGTCATTGCCTTCCATTACGTAAGTGTTGGCCACATGATTGACCTGGCGATAGAACCAGTCATCGGCTTTAACGTCTGTGAAGCCAGCATCTTGGTAGAGGTAATCCTGCCAGTTTTCAGTGTATTCGCCAACATCTGGTCTGTCAGTGAAGCTGCTGAAGGGGATGATTGCGCTCAAGTCTTTAATGGCATCGGCATAAATACTAGTTTGGCTCATATCTAGATTGAGTTGAAATTCAGTGAATAGAGCATTGTTGGCTAGAACTATTGTACTGCTAGAAAGACTTTTGAGTGGGCTGAAGTATTTGTCCAACTCAGTCATGCTATCAGCATCATTGCCAGTTTTTACGGCAAAATATTTGATGTAAGTTTGAAGATTATCTAGATTGACGTAAGCCAAGTTGTAGAGGGTGGTATTGTGAATTACTTTGTTGAATTCAGGGTCTTTTTCCAAACCTTGGCTGGAAAGGACTGAGCTTGGATCAGACGAGGTGGTGAAAAAGAAACTGCCATCAGCTAAAGTAGCGAAAGAAAGAGTAACTGGTGTTTCTCCTGTATTCATGTGAATGAATGGGAGTTGGCCATTTTGGTCTGGCTGGAAAGTCAGCTGTTGATAGTCAACACCATTAATGTTTTTGGCTGTCATTTTTGGAATAGCCTTCAAATATTCTTCCAAAGCAGGTAAGGCAGGAGCATTAGCGTATTCATCTGGATAATATTCTTTGAGGAATGCCTGATCTTCAACTTTTCTTTGATATTCGAGCTTGGCTGCTTCTAATAGTTTATTTTCGCTAAGAGCTTTGATTTTGTTGATCAGATTTTGAGAACTGCTGCTATCGCTTTGGCTGATTAAGGAAATTCCTGGAAATTCTTGATGCGCACTGTCATCATGAATGGAGATTGCTGTTTGTCTTGAAAAAACAGCATTGAGGTCGCTTATTTCTAAACCTGCTGATCTGAAAAATCCATCGCGTATACTGGAGAATGGATCAGCTAAATTATATTCCATTGCGCCATCTTCAACAGTACTTAGGGAATTGAAGCGGCCTGCCCAATTGTAGCTTTCACCGTATAGGAGCAGGTGATCTGCATTGAGCTTTTTGTAAAGCTCTGGAGTGGCAGCAAAGCCACTAGCTGGATACGTGCTATTTGGTACATTTTCCAAATAAACCTGCCCTTTAATACCATCCGTGTTCATGGAAATGCCAACACCTTCAGCCTGTAATTGGCTTGGAGTAGCTGTGATATAATCGTATTCAGGCTTTGGTTTCTTACTTATGTCGATGAAATACTTGAAGAAACTATCTGCGCTTACTTTGTCTTGGAACGATTGATATGAAGTATTCTTTTTAATGTTAGGGAGAGAGTCAGGGACCATTAAAATATCTGAAAGAACACCTTCACGGCTGGTCATGATTAAATTCCCATCTTTGTAAGTGAAAAATAAATCCGTACCTTCGCTGTAAATTATTCTGCCTGAACCAAGGTCCTTAGTTTCATAACTAGCTGGGTAGGCGGCTAAGGCTGCTTCGAAGTCAGACTGTGCCAATGGCATTGAAAACACATTGATGTTTGTGCCGTCAGAGTGGGCGGTCTGACTAACTGTAATATCAGTAGATTCAATGGCTCTTTTGAGCATTTCTAAAATCTGAGGATGTTCACTATCAGTTGTGATCATTTCATCAAGGTATCCTTTGAGCCTGCCTTTGAAAGGATTTTCTTTGGTGGTATTGAACTCAATCAGCTCGTAAGCATTTTCTGGAATAAAGTTTACTCCAGCTGTAGCCGCTGATGCTACAGAAAAAGAAGCTAAATTGGCTACGACTAAAAAGGAGCCAAATAAAGCTTTTGGGGTGTTGTGTTTTGGCATTGTGCGAAAGTTAACTAATTGCCTGAATTGTAGTTGAATTAAGAGATATTGTCACTGTCTTTTTGCTTGGGTTGTGCTTTAGTAGTCCCAAATTTTTCTTTACCTTTTTGATAAGCTTTATCAGCATCGATTGCTCCTTCTGCTCCATTCAGAACAGAGGCAATGCGCGGATTTTTCAAGGCTTGATAATAAGGCATGGTCACTGCTTTACCATCGGCATCTATGACGGTAACGTTACCATCGATTGGTCGGAAGCCATGGCTGTAGTCACGATAAGTGGATTCGTGGGCAGGATTTTGCTGTATTGGCGCACCGTTTATATACAAACCATCGAAGTCGAGTGAGTCTGGATGATCGATAGCGTATCTGGAAATAATTACATCTTTTTTATGGCCTGCTACTAGGCTTTTGCCTTCACGTAGTCTGCTTAACCCGGCTTCGCCGAGCTGTTTGTTGATATCTGCCGTATGTCGAGCGATATATTCATTGCCCTGCATTTTTGTCTGTTGTTCTAGGTTCTCTGCAGATCCTTTCGGAGCGGTTATGTAACCCACGCCACTTAATTTGATGTCTGAATTGGCGTAGATGGCGCGAGTCATATCTCTAGTAGGTAGGCCCCAGCCATATTTCTCTGAAAGTGCTTGCGCCAAAATCGGCGTCATGGGTACGCGAACGAAATCATGGTCAGAGCCGATGGCCATGTAGTCCAAACCTGCTTTGTATTGAACAGTTATACCATTGGCTTTCATGGCCATGGTTTTCATATTTTCAGGACGGCAGAAAGAGGGGATATTGCCTTTGGCTATTTCGGCCAACATTGCTTGTTCCATTTTGTACTGATTTTCCTTTGAATTCATATCACCAAAATCATTGGCGGCTATAAATTGACTGCCTGTTAAGGCATTGGTAGGTCTTTCAGGAATCTTGCCTGATGCAGCAGGACCAATTTCTATAACTGGTTGATAGGAGCCGTCTTTAATATCGCCGCGGAGCTTACCGTCTGCGTCGAATTGCCCAGCTAGAGTTTGATCCAGTCCAACCATAGCCATAATCTGATCGAGGCGAGGTTGTCCCTTTTCGTCGAAATATTTTTTTCGAAATTCTGGACTAAAGTCTTTGGCCCCTTTAACCAGTAACTCTTCCATTTGTTTAGCGAGTACGGCTTTGGCTTCATCAGATTTAAATTCACTCTTAACTACTTCAGTGATGTCTTTGGATTTCTCTGGCTGTTGATCGGCAGCGCCAGCCTGTTTTTCAGGTGCTTTTGGCGCGTCGCCTTCAAAGAACTTAATTGCCATTAGAGATTTTTAGGTTGTTTTATTACTAACTCTTTTTTGCTTTTATAAACAGCTTCAGTGAGTATTTTTTCCAATAATTGATGGTCTTTAAGCTCTTCACTCCTTGAAGCATTAATGTTTTTAGAAACAAGCTTTTTTAATTGAGTTTTAACCATGGTAAAAGTTAATCCCTATATTATAGCATGAAATTGCTGGTTTAGACTATAGCCAAGAGCTTTTTGGTACTTTGTACAGAATTGGCCTTGGCTAACTCAAAAGAAGGCATTTTAAGTTGCTTTTTCTGGCAGAACTGACGTAAGTACTGATGCAGGAAGCGACGATAACAATGATCATGTTTGATCAGCGAGCCGATTTCCAGAACCTTGATCGAGTTAGAGCGAGGAATGAGACTGAGTAATTCTGAGATAATTTGCGCGTGGATATAAGCACCTCTATTATTCATTTCCCGCCAAACCCAATGGTAAGTTTTTTCTTCACTGGTGAGGGTTCTTTTGGTGAAATAGCTTTCAATATCGCCAGATGACCATTTGTTGATTTTTTTGAGGAATTTTTCAGCATTAAGTACGCCTGCTGCAGTGAGATCGGTTAGGATAATGCGAAAGAGTTGATGATGCCAGGCCCCAGCTAAAAGTTTTTCGGTGCGAAAACGGCCTGGTGTAGGACTGGTGACGTCAAGTTGCGCATCAAAGCTGCTGTATTTCAGGAAGTCGAAATCTCCCATTTCCAGATTGGCCAGGAAAATTTTTTTGTCTTGAGGCTGAGCGAGACAGAGATTTACCCCTGTACCGACAATTAGACTGATTAAGGTAGAGTGTTTTTCATGGGTGAGCGTGTTGATCAGGCCATCATTGATCAAATGGACTTTAACTTTTTTAGAGATTTTCTTTTTGATTAATTGACCGAGATTTGCGCCAATTAAATTACGATGCAGATGATTTTTGCCGAAGAAAAGAATTTTGCTTTGTAGTTCGCCTTTGAGGAGTTTGGTTTGTAGGGCGTTGGCGAGGACAATTATTAAAGTGTCTGTTTCAGTAGTGGAGTATTTCTGAAAGTATTCGGCTAAAGAGTTGGCTAGGTTAGCAGCGGTGTAAACTTTGGTCGTTTGATAAAAAGATACGGTTTTATCATTGACTAAGTTGTTGTGTGAAATAGTTGAGATATGCAAAAAAGTTCCACCTAGCTCTAACAAAACAAAGTTTTTACTAGGTGATTTGAGCTTGAGCGGAAGAGTAAGATTGGTTGGAGACTTGGGCGAAAGGGCTTTTCCTAAAACCTTTTTTAGTTTCGGTAAATGCTGATTGGAAAGGTGATTGTAAAATCCGAGTTCCTGGAGTAAAAATTTTATTTTGGTTTTACTCATGCAGAAGATTTGGTGAGATTGCTTAATTACTATAAAATATCTTTAGTAAATAAGACAAATAAATGCGTTTAAATTATCCAGAAATTCTGCCAATTTCAGCTCATCGTGATGAAATTGTTAGTGCCATAGCTAAAAATCAGGTAGTAGTAGTTGTAGGTGAAACCGGTTCAGGTAAATCTACTCAAATTCCTAAAATGATTTTGGAAGCCTTTTATCAAATCAATAAAACTGATCCAAGTCAGGCCAAGTATAAGATTGCTTGTACACAGCCGCGTAGAATTGCGGCGGTTTCTATTGCTACCTGGATGGCTCAAGAGATGGATGTGGAATTGGGGAAGGAAGTTGGTTACAAGATTCGTTTTGACGATGAAACCACTTCGGGAACGATGATTAATATTTGTACGGATGGGATTCTTCTTCAGGAAATGAAGGGCGATGGACTGTTATCTGCCTATGATGCGATTCTGGTTGATGAAGCGCATGAGCGCAATTTGAATATCGATTTTTTGCTGGGGTTGCTCAAAGATATTCAGCCCAAGCGTTTGGCTAAGGGACTTAAAGAAATGAAGGTTTTGATTACTTCAGCGACGGTTGATGCCAGCAAATTTGCCGACTTTTTTGCCGATTTAAATCTGGTTGATGGCAAAGCTCAACCTATTCCGATTATCAATGTTTCAGGTCGCCTTTATCCTGTTGATATAGTTTACAAACCGATTGAAGGTAGGGAAGACGTTTTTAAGCGCATTGGCAGTTTAGTGCGAGGGATTGAACATGATGAAATGGGTGATGTGCTGATTTTTTTACCTGGAGAAGCTGAAATCTTTGCTACTATTGAAGAGATAGAAAGAGTAACAACTACTAAAGTAGTTTGTTTACCTTTGTATTCTCGTTTGCCAATGGAAGAGCAGGAAAGAATTTATGGTAATTTTGAAGGGAAAATGAAAGTGGTGGTGGCGACTAATATTGCTGAAACATCTTTAACAGTTCCAGGTATTAAATACGTGATTGATAGTGGCGTGGCCAGGATGACTGATTTTAATTTCCGTACGGGGATTGGAAGTCTCGAAGTGCGTGAAATTTCTCAGGCTTCGTCTATTCAGCGTGCTGGACGTGCGGGAAGGGTTGAGCCGGGTGTGTGTTATAGACTTTATGAAGAAGCAAATTTCCAAGAGAGAGAACGCTATACCAAGCCAGAGATTCTGAGATCGGATCTCTCTGGAGTGGTTTTACATATGAGACTGATTGGTATTGAAGATGTTACCAAGTTTAGTTTTATTGATGCTCCAGAACCGAAAGCTTTTCGTAACGCCATTATCAACTTGATTGAACTTGGTGCAATGAAAGAAGATATGGATTTGACTGAATTGGGTGTGAAGATGGCTCATTTGCCTTTGGAGCCTCGTATCTCAGCTATGCTGCTTGCTGCTGAGAAACATGATTGTGTGAGAGAAGTGGCGATTATTGCCTCTTCTCTTTCTGTTAAAGATCCTTTTATTCGTCCGAATGGTGAAGAAGATGAAGCTGATCGAGCCAAAAGAAATTTCCAAAGGCAGGCTACTGGTGCCGAAAGGAAAGTTCGTTACATAACGATGAGACGTGGTCGCAAAGTGATTAGAAAAAAGGTTTTTGAAAATACTTTCACTGATGTACTGGCTTCCGATTTATTAGTTTTCCTGATTGTTTGGAATACGATTCAGGGCCTGCCGGAAGAGCAGCGCGAAGGTTTTTGCCAGTCCAATTATTTGAATTATTTGGTGATTAAAGAAATTGCCCAGATTTATGAACAACTGATTGATACTTTAAAAACTTTTGCTGGAAAGGAATTTTCGGAATACCTGGAAAATGACAATGCGGATTTGATTTTCCCTTTAGATAATCGTACTGGAATTCTCAAATCTATTTCTTCTGGTTTCATTCAAAATCTCTGTGAAGCTACTAGCAAGATGACTTATAAATCTCGTGGAGTAGAGGGTATTATGATTCATCCAGGATCAGCTTTATTTACGATAAATCCCAAGTGGTTTGTCTCAGCGGAAATTGTGGAAACGACTAAGCTTTACGCACGTAATAACACGATGATTGATCCAGCCTGGTTGGAAGAAATTGCGCCACAACTTTGTCAGTATAAATATTCTCCGGCTTACTTTGATCGAGCAACTGGTAGATTGATGCGAGAGGAGTCTGTTAGTTTCCGCGGCAGCAGGATTATTCGCTCGAGAGTTGTTGATTTGGCTAAAGAAGATCCTAAATTGGCTCAGAATATTTTTATCAAAGAAGGACTGATTGAGGGTGAACTGTATCGCAAATATTTCTGGATAGCAGCTAACTTTGAAACCCTTAAATTGGCTAAATTCTACGCCAAGATGCTGGGACTTAAACTAGGCGATTTTGATCAGAAGAAATTAGAGAAATGGTATGCTCAAAAATTCCAGGAAGCTGGTCAAATGGTCATGTCCCAGCGCGATCTGGAAAAAGTTATTAAAGCCAAAGGTGCGAAGTATCTACTTTTGAAACAGAGTGATTTACTTTCAGAGAAGCAATTACAGCAGCTCAAGGATCAATATCCAGAAAGCATATTTCTATCAGGGAAGCAGTATCAGATTGAATATGTTTTGGAAAAAGACGAAGCGCTAAGCGGTCCAGTAGTTAAGCTCCTAGTTAATGATTTGGATGGATTAAATGATCAGGTGGTGGTTTCGGAAACTGCAAAACTGAGGAATTTGAAGATTAACTTTAAAGTCTATAATAGTGATGCTTATTTGAATGTAATTGCTGAATCTCATAGTATAGAAGAACTTAAAAAGGAAGTAGATCAGTGGTATCTCAGAAAATCCTGGAAGAAAGCTCGACGTGAACTGGAGATAAAAAGCTTTAGAGTTGATGAATTGTGGCCGCACACCTTTGATTTGATGAAGCAGGTGAAGATTGGCGTGAGTAGATTTGGCGGTGAAATGGTCTATGGCTATATTGGCTTAAGGCTTGAAGGAAAGAAAATTATCAAAACTCTTTTCAATGACTTGGAGGTGGCTCATCAGCAAATGATTTTGGTGGCTCAAATGGTTTTCAAATATTTGGCTAAATATAATTTCCAATTTAAGGAAAAAGAAATTGATGGTATGGAAGAACGCTGGAGTAAATATTTTTCTGAAATTAATCAGCAGGAAGTATTGGAAAAATACTTATGGAAACAAATTGATTTGGAAACGATTAAAGATTGGACTGTTATGAAGAAAGAATTGGATAAACGTCTGCAAACTCTAGCCGAAGCTAAGAAACAGGCTCTGCAGAAATTATCTTCAGCCCTGGCAGAAATCTCCTCCTTAAATAAATCTGAAAACTCTGCTGATTTAAAAAATTTAGCTGAACTTAAATCAAGAATTGAGCGTGGAGAATAAATCGATCAGTTTTTGCCAGTCTTCAAAGCTCAAATTTTGCGGTCTTACTTGAGGTGAAATGCCAATTTCTGGGAGTTTTTCATTGAGCCAAGCTTTGCTTGCTCCATGGAAAGTGGAAAGGGTGTTGAGTAAAGTTTTTCTCTTTTGAGAAAAAGCTTTTTTAATCAGTTTATCAAATAATTTAAAGTCACTAACTTGTGACTGAGGAAGCACTGATAAATGCAAGATAGCTGAGTCTACCTGTGGAGCTGGATGAAAATTTCCAGGAGGCACTTTGGCCACTACTTTTGGCTGAGCAAAGGCTTGTGTTTGCAGACTCAAAACTGTGTGATCGCCAGGTTTGGCGCAAATTTTCTGAGCTACTTCTAGTTGTACTAGCAGGGTTAGGGAAGATGGTTTATGCTCAGCTGTACCGAGATAATGATGTATCAACGGCGAAGTAATGTAGTAGGGTATATTGGCAACTACTTTATATTCTGTGAAGGTTGGTTGATATTCTAAAGCGTCGCCTTTGACCAAAGTGGTATTCGGATAATCTGCCAAAATATTTTCCAAATGAGCGTAGAGTTTGGAGTCCTTTTCTATGGTGATAAATTCTTTGGCACGTTTAGCTAATTCAACTGTTAAAAGACCAATGCCTGGGCCTATTTCTAACACTTGATCTGTAGACTTTACATCGGCAGCTTGTAAGATTTTTTCAATAATCTGGGTATTAACCAGGAAGTTTTGACCTAGATTTTTTTGGGCATAGAGGCCGTTTTTCTGTAAGAGCTGAATGAGCTCAGATTTATTATTGTAGAGCATTGATGGAGAGGATTTTTTGTCGACTGGTGAAGCCGGAAATGATTTGTAGAGAGGATTTTGCTAAGTTTAGCTCTGTAGATAGGTAGTTAATAAGATTCTCGTTAACTTGGCCATTTTCTGGAATGCCGCGGACTTTAACTTTGAGTGTGAATTCAGAGTTTTCGGGGTTTAGCTCACAACTGAGAATTCTATTCTGCTGGCTTTTGGGAGTGACTATGACAGTAATTTTAAATTCTTTGCCTGCTGCTATTTTTGTTCTCAAATCATTAAGCATGGGCTGTTTTTTTTCTGCGGCTGAGTAACTTGCTAAGTTCGAGGAAAAGAGTTAGTAACAGACATGACCCAATCACTGCTAACCAGTCGATTAGATTTAGGCTTGTGGTGCCGAAATAGCCCTGGAAGAAGGGGATTTCGACGATGGCTACAGCAATTAACACTGAAGATAAATTGGCCCAAATTAATTTAAGATTGTTGAGAGGATTGATTTGGAAAATGCTGGCTTTGATACTCTTGGAGTTAAATGAATTGGTGACTTGGAGAAGTACCATGGCCAGGAAAGCCACACTGCTACAGGCTGCGAATAATTCTTTAGAAACAGGTTGGCCATATGTCCAACCATTAGTGAGTAATTTATAGAAGTAGAGTGCAATAATGAGAATTCCCAATAAAAATCCTGTAGTGATAATGCGCTTAATAAAATCTCTATTCATGATTTTTTCAGTAGGTGCACGAGGCGGCAGAGTCATGATATTTTTCTCAGCAGGTTCAGCACTGAGAGCCAAAGCAGGAAAGAGGTCTGTAACGAAATTGATAGTCAAAATCAGTACGGCGGTGAGTGGTGGGTCCAAGCCAATCAGCAATGCCAAGAAAATACACATTACTTCTCCGATATTTGAAGAAAAGATGTAGTAAATAAACTTCTTTAAATTAGCAAAGATAATGCGGCCTTCTTTGATAGCAGTAATAATAGTAGAGTAACTGTCATCCATTAAAACCATACTGGCGGCTTCTTTGGATACATCAGAGCCTGTAATGCCCATGGCAACGCCGATATCAGCGCGTTTCAGGGCTGGGGCGTCATTTACACCATCCCCAGTTACAGCGACGATTTCTCCCAAAGCTTTGAGGGTAGAAACGATGCGCAATTTGTGCTCGGGTTTGGTGCGGGCGAAAATAATGTCCAAATCTTTATTATTGAGTATATCCTGTAATTCCTGTTCGGATATTTTATCAAGCTCTGCGCCTGTAACTATTTCGTAAGGCTTATTGTTAGAAATTAAGCCAGTTTGTTTGGCAATAGCAGCGGTGGTCGCGCCATGGTCTCCAGTAATAATATAACTGCGTAGGCCAGCTAATTTGGTTAATTTAACGGCCTCTTCTATTTCGGCGCGTGGAGGATCAGTTAGGCCAGCTATGCCAATAAAGGTTAATTTTTTTTCAATATGATTAACTCGATCGGCGAAGGCTGGAAGAGCTAAATACTCTTCAAGATGTTTGCCTGGAACTTCGCGATAAGCAAGGGCAATATTGCGCAGGGCGTTTTCACTAAACTGATTGGTGATTTCTAGTAAATCTTCTTTAATACTCTTGGTTAAAATAACTTCTTTGCCTTGATGTAAGCGCTGATCACAGAGTGGTATGAGGTTTTCTGGGGCACCTTTTGAGAAGACATAATATTTGCCAGTTTTTTCGTCAAAGAAAATTTTTGACATGACTTTACGCTCTGAATCGAAAGGTAGTTCATGTACTTCACGTAAATTTTCCAAGAATTTATCTTCGGTACTACATTCAATTTTCTTGGCCATGACAAGTAGGCCGCCTTCAGTGGGGTCGCCTATAATTGAATATGTAGAGTTGCGATTGACTAGATTGGCATTATTACAAAGTTTGGCGCAAATGCCGAGCCATTTGAGACTGCTGCCCAATGAAGGATTGGAACGGGCGAATTGATCAGTTAAATCGGATTGGGAAAGCTTTTGAGTATGTTCGTGGTGATTGATATAAAAATGTCCAACTGGTTCATAGCCAATGCCTTCGAATTTGAGGAAGAAATCGTCAACCAGGGCTTCCGTAACAGTCATTTCATTTTTTGTGAGAGTACCGGTTTTGTCAGTACAAATTACTGTGGTTGAGCCAAGAGTTTCGACAGATGTTAATTGGCGAATAATGGCTTTCTTACGGGAAAGATGTTGAACACCTAATGCCAAGGCGATAGTGATAACAGCTGGCAAACCTTCTGGTACGGCAGCAACAGCTATGGAAGCGGTGAAAAGGAGATTTTTGCCAAAATCTAAATGATGGAAAATATATTCAATGGCAAAAATCAGAACAGAGATGATGACAGTAACTTTGGCTGCGAAGAGGCCAATATGATAAATTTCTTTTTGAAGCGGAGTGGTGTCTTGTTTGGTTTCTGCGGTGAGTGCGGCGATTTTACCAAACTCAGTTTCCATGCCAGTTTTGATAATCAAGGCTTTGGCATTGCCACGAGCAATCGTTGTACCAGTGAAAACGATATTATTAATAGTAGTTTGATTGCCCTTAATGGCACTATTGAAGGCTGATTTGCTAATAGAGGCTGATTCACCAGTTAAAATAGCCTCAGAGGTTTCTAACTCATTAGCTTGGAAAACGATGCCGTCTGCCGGAACTGTGTCACCTTCGCTGAGGATGATCACATCTCCCGGGACGAGGTCTGTACTATTAATCAGGATTTGCTGATGATTACGATAAACTCTGGCTTGAGGGGAGATCAGTTTTTTGAGAGCTTCAACAGCTTTTTCGGCTTTATGTTTCTGAAAGAAACTGATTGAACCATTTAATAAAATTACTATTAAAATCAGTAAACCATCTGTGCTATTACCAAAGAAGAAACTGAATACTGAGGCAAAAATGAGCAGTAGCATCATTGGGTCGCGGAATTCACTTAGAAAACTAATCCAAAGTGGAGTTTTCTTTTTTTCCTGAATCTGATTGGGGCCATATTTCACTTGGCGAAAATTGGCTTCATTTACATCAATACCAAACTCGGTACTATCAAAGTTTTCGAAGATATTCTGGTAAATGTGATTGTTTTCGTTGTTCATTTAAGAAAGATTTTTTTTCCTCCATTCATTGATTTTGGCGTGATTCCCAGAGAGTAGAACTTCTGGCACAGCCAAGTCGTGAAAGAGGCGTGGTTTTGTATAATGTGGATATTCTTTTTTTCCTTTTAACTTGCGGGAGAAGGTGTCTTCTTCGTGAGAAGACTGATCACCAAGTAGTCCTGGTATAAATCTGACTACAGCATCGATTAGAACCATAGCAGGCAATTCTCCTCCTGTAAGTACATATTTGCCGATTGAGATTTCCTGGTCAACACAAAGATCAATAACTCTTTGATCAATTCCTTCATAACGTCCGCATATCAATATGCAACCAGGAGATTTATTATCGTTGCTAGGTGCTATTTTAGCTATTTCTGCAGCCATTTTTTTGGCTCTGGTATGAGTGAGAGCAGTGCCTTTAGGACTCAGATAAATGACTGGGCCGGAGTTTTGTTTACGCAGTTCTTGAACGGCATCGAAAAGTGGTTGAGGAGTCATTACCATACCAGCGCCACCGCCATAGGGGATATCGTCAACTTTGCCCCATTTGTCATCGGTAAAATCGCGGAGATTGTGGATATTGATAGAGAGTAGGCCTTGTTCGAGGCCTTTTCGAATCATGCCTTCGCGGAAGTAAGAATCGAATATTTTGGGAAAAATTGTTATTATGTCAAATCGGATCATATTTTTGTCGTGAATAGTATTTTGCACAAGTAAATTGTGAATTTTTATTATGGATAGGGAATTTAGTTTTTTAAAATAATTTTATTTAAATTGTAATTCTATTTTTAAGATATTTTGGCTGAGCCGGTTTGAGGTCAAAATTTGGATAGTCACAAAATAAGCTAATTTGGTTAAATTGTATAGATGACTAAAAAATGTTTTAAAGATAGGGAAATGGTACTATAGAAATTTTCTTAAAATGATAGATAGGTCGACTCGCCTTTCAAACGCCTCTATAAACGAATGTTTTTGGATATGTATTTCGGTGCTCGGATTTAAAAAACTCCGCATCCCAACAATGGGTGGGCGGAGTTTGAATTGTGCAAAATACTCGGGGTCTGATTAACGTTTGCTGAACTGAGGTGCGCGACGTGCTTTCTTGAGACCTGGTTTCTTTCTTTCTTTAACTCTAGGATCTCTAGTTAGTAAACCTGCTTTCTTGAGAGTTGCGCGAAGAGATTCGTCGTATTTGAGCAATGCTCTAGAAACACCGTGACGAATTGCTTCAGCCTGAGAAACTTTTCCACCACCTTCAACCTTTACTGAAATATCAAATTTCTTAGTGAGTGAAGTTAATTTAAGTGGAACAATCAATGTGTTGATCAATGAGCTTGGTGTAAGGTATTCAGTACCTACTTTGTCATTGATAGTAATATCGCCTTTGCCGTTTTTATAAAGTCTAACGCGTGCAACTGAAGTCTTTCTCTTGCCTGTTCCATAGTAATATTCTTGAACTGAAGAGCTTTTTTTAGTTGCGGCTTTAGGAGTTGTTGATGCTTTTACTGCCATGGTGATGCGGGATAATTAGATTAATATTAAAGTTCAATTACTTGAGGATTCTGAGCAGCCATATCATGTTCTGCTCCAGCAAATACGCGAAGTCTCTTGAGGATATGCTTCTTGTGTTTGTTGTTAGGAATCATACCAGCAACAGCATGAGTAATAATTTCTTCAGACTTATTCTCTGTTTTGAGTTTGGCTGGAGTGATAGCTTTAAGACCATTTGGATAGCGTGTATGCCAGTTGTAAACTTTGTCAGTTTCTTTTTTACCACTGAGTTTTACTTCAGCAGCATTGATAACTACAACGTAGTCTCCAGCCTGAATGTGGCCTGAGTATTGAACTTTTCCTTTGCCTCTGAGGAGATCAGCAATTTTATTAGTGATACGTCCGAGAGTTTTTCCTTTTACATCAACCAAATACCATACTGGTTTGAGGTCTGCTTGTTTAGGGCTGTAAGTTCGGAATACAACTTGTTTTTTCTGAGCGGTTTTCATTGCGGTGATAGGTTTATAATTACATTAATTCGATTTGAACCAAAGGAGCTGCATCTCCGGCACGGAAACCGATTTCAGAGATTTTAGTGAAGCCAGTTGCTCGATCTTGGTATTTCTTAACTAATTTGTCGAAAAGGATTTTTGAGCTAGCTTCAGTTTGCAAGATTTTGCCTACTGCTTGAATTGCAATACGCTTGTCCTTAGTTTTAGCAGTGATAATCAGTTTATCGATTACTGGCTGAATAGCTTTGGCACGAGCCTTAGTTGTCTGGATTTTGCCATGAAGGATTAATGAAGTAGCTAAGTTGCCTACTAATAATCTTCTTTGTCCGCGAGGTCTAGATAGACGATTTTTCTTTACTTGATGTCTCATGATTTTTGGAAATTAGGTATGTTACTATTAATTATTCGTCAGCGAGATTGAGGCCACGTGTCTTAAGGGCGTCTCTAACTTCAGTGAGGGCTTTTCTACCAAATCCACGTAAGTTAGTCAATTTGCTTTCAGTACATTTAGAGAGCTGTTCGATAGAACCAATTCCTCCATTGATTAAAGCGTTGAGAGTTCTTGGAGAGAAACCGAGAATTTCAATTGGAGTATAGGCTTCTTGAACTGGTTTGTTCTTTTCTTCTTGTTCTTGCTTTTGAGAGATCTTTTGGAAATCACTCATGTATTCTGCCTCAACCATGATGTTTTCTTGGTTGAAGAGATTGAAGTAAGACTTGAGAATGTTAGAACTGAATTTGAGAGCATCATCAGGAGAAATTGAACCATCAGTTTCGATTTCTAGAACCAATTTGTCGAGATTAGTCATTTGGCCTACACGAGTTTGTTCTACGTCGAAACGTACTTTCTTAACAGGTGAGAAAATTGAATCCATCAAAATTACTTCTGGATCAGTATCAGCCTTCTGTTTAACAGAAACTGGTACATAACCAACACCTTTTTCAACGTGAATTTCTATGTTGAGTTTAGAGCCTTTTTCAAGAGTTGTAATGTATTGATCTGGAGTGAGAATTTCTACATCTGAAGGACATTTAATGTCTTTAGCATAGATTTCCCCTTCTTTAGTTGCATTTAAAGTGAGTACGCTTGGTTCAGCACTTGTCTTGGTCAATCTAATCAATTTAAGATTTAGAGTGATATCCAAAACGCTATCCTTAACACCTTTGATGGTAGAATATTCATGAGTAACACCATCAATTTTTATTCCACTGATAGAAGCACCAGGGAGTGAAGACAGAAGAACTCTTCTGAAAGCATTTCCGATCGTGATACCGTAACCCTGCGGGAGAGGGCTAACAGTAAATATAGCGTGACTATCGCTAATCTTTTCCACTTTAATCTTTGGAATGCCGATTTCTTCTTGTATTTGATGCATTAGAAAAGGATTAATAAATTATTTTATTTTGAATAGAATTCAACAATCAAATGAGCAGAGATAAGTGGTTCTAATTCACCTTTATCAGGTGTGCGAACTACTTCTCCACTTAAGTTTTTGAGATCAACTTCGAGCCATTTAGGCGCTTTGATCGCTCGCTCTGAGTTTTGCTTAAAGAGAGATGAATCCTTTTTCTTGGCAATAAGATTGAATTTGTCCCCAGCCTTAACTTGAACTGAAGGAATGCTGACAACTTTTCCATTAACTTGAATGAGACCATGGTTGACCATTTGTCTTGCTTGATAGCGAGTGTTGGCAATACCTGATCTAAAGATAACATTATCTAATCTTTGCTCAAGCAATTTGATCATTTCGTCACCAGTAATACCTTCCATTTTGGAAGCCTGTTCGAAATATTTGCGGAGATGATTTTCGTTTACGTTAAAAATAACTTTAGCTTTTTGCTTTTCCAGAAGCTGTCTAGCATATTCTGACTTTTTTCCAAAGCTACCTTTAGGACCATGCTGACCGGGACCATAAGTCTTTTTGACGGTTGCATGAGTTTGTTTGAGGTCGCTATTTGTTTGAAGTCTGATGCCGAAGCGGCGGAAAAGTCTTGATTTAGGACCAGTATAGTTTGACATGTATTTCGTGAATTAAAATTATACGCGGCGAGCTTTGCGTGGGCGACAACCATTGTGTGGTTTTGGTGTAACGTCAGTAATTGATTCGATGTTTACACCTGAGCTACTTAGACCACGGATAGCTTGTTCTCTACCTGCCCCAAGACCTTTGACGAAAACGTGAAGTTTTTCGAGGCCATGGAGGAGAGCTTTGTTAATGCAAGCTTCTGCAGATACTTGAGCGGCGTAAGGAGTAGCTTTTTTAGCACCCTTGAAACCGTTAGTACCAGCAGTGCTCCAAGCGATAACATTGCCGTTTAAATCAGTGATAGTAATGATTGTGTTGTTAAAGCTAGATTGAACAAAAGCTTTTCCTTCAGTAACTGTTCTCTTGGATTTGCTTTTTTTAACTTTAACTTTTGCAGCGCCTTCTTCAGCAACTGCTTCAGTTTTAGCAGCAGTTTCGTCAGCAGTTTTTGTCTGCTTTGGGTCTTTTGCTTCAGTAGCGACAGCGGTAGTTTTTTTCTCTTTTTCTGCCATAGGTAATAAGAGCGGTTATGTAATGAGAGATTATTTAGTAGCGATTTTCTTGTTGGCAACAGTCTTTTTCTTACCTTTTCTGGTACGAGAATTAGTCTTAGTCTGTTGACCACGAGCTGGGAGGCCTTTTTTGTGACGTGAGCCACGGTATGTGCCAATATCCTGTTGATATTTAACATCTAACTGGATTTTGCGGCGAAGATCACCTTCAGTTGGATATTCACTGATCTTTTCGCGAAGACGATTGACCTGTTCTTCAGTCAAATCTTGCACTTTAGTGTCTTCATTGATGCGAAGAGTTTTGAGAATTTCACGCGCCAAAGGTCTGCCGATACCGTAAACAGCAGTTAGCCCGATTGCTACTCTTTTTTCTTTAGGTAGGTTTACACCTGCGATTCTGGCCATTTGGATAAAGTAGTTAAGGAGATACTAAAAAAATTAACCTTGTCTTTGCTTATGTTTCTTAGTTGAGCAAATAACACGGATAACGTTTTTGCGTTTAATGATTTTGCATTTTGCGCAAATAGGTTTTACTGAGGATCGAACTTTCATATTGAGTTTGTGACAATGCTATGATTATGCAGCTTGTTTTGGCTCTTCTTCAGGTTTCGCTTCTTCTACATTAGCCGATGTAGCAGAGTTGCTGTGTCCTCGATCATCTTTGTGGCGGAAGGTAATTCTGCCTTTACTCAGGTCATAGGGAGTCATGACCACGGTAACCTTGTCTCCGGGCAAAATACGAATAAAATTGATACGCATGCGGCCTGATATATGAGCTTTAATCTCATGTCCTTTAAAGTTCTCGTCGAGGAGTTTAACTTTAAAGCTAGCGTTTGGATAGCATTCGAGCACTACCCCTTGGGCCTCAATTTCTTCTTTTGCCATAAGGCGGGATTAGGTTTTAATGATGAGGTAAAATCCTGGTTTTCACCTAAAAAGCGTTAGGATTCTACATGACGATATTTTAGATTGCAAGCTATTTTTATTGTTTTTTATTTAGCTCGTTTGGTCAGTATTTCAGCACCTTTATCGGTGATGGCAATAGTGTGTTCTACCTGCACTGAAAGTGAGCTATCTTTGGTAACAATTGTCCAGCCATCACTACGTAATTTGGTCTTGGGATTGCCTAAAGTAATGATTGGCTCAATAGCAAAAGTCATTCCTGGTTGCATGACAGGTCCTGGATGACCATCATAATAATTCAAAATATAGGGATCCTCATGTACTTCAAAGCCTACTCCGTGACCACAAAGAGTTTCCACGATGCCAAAACCTTCTTTTTCAATGACTTTTTCAATGGCTTTGCTCATTTCGGTAGTTCTGACACCCGGTTTGGCTACTTCAATGGCTTTATCTAGTGCTTTTTGAGCCGTTTTAATCAATTTTGCCATTTGTGGATGTTTGCCTATTCCACCACCAACAATGATGGTGATGGCTGAGTCAGTTATCATGCCCTTGTAACTAACACCACAATCAATAGTTAATAGATCCCCAGCTTCAATTAGACGGTCGGCTGAAGGTACGCCGTGAACAACTTCTTCATTAAGACAAATACAGGCTGTTCCAGTAAAACCGTTATAGCCCTTGAAAGCAGGTTCGCCGCCTTGACTGCGCATGATTTCTTCGGCTTTCAAATCTATCTCCAAAGTAGATTGGCCCGGTTTTACCCAGCTTTCTAACTCACTTAAAACGCTGGCCAGGATTTTACCTGACTTACGCATATTTTTGAGTTCTTCGGAATTTTTAATGGTGATATTATAATCACCCTCTTGCCAAACTTTGATGGTTTTGTTGGTTACATTAATGAAGTTGTATAGAGAGCCAATTTTTCAGAAACTTCATTGGCTACTGTTTCAATTGGTTGATTTCCATTGATTTCGATAACATTACCACGTTTTTTGTATTCTGCAATGACTGGTTTTGTATCGCGGATAAATACCTTAATTCTTTGGGTAATTACTTCTGGAATATCATCTTGGCGATGTCTGGCTAATAATCTTTTAATGGTTTCATTTTCAGGAACCATGAAATGCATGACTTTGAAATCGCGATTGTATTTTGCCATCAAGGCGTCAAATTCTTTTTGCTGGTCTGAATTGCGAGGAATGCCATCAAGAACCAAACCATCAGATGGTTGTAATTTGCTTAAGAAATTATCCAGAATCTGCATAATGATATGTGCTGGGACCAAATTTCCACTTTCAATAATTTCCTTTACTTTCAAACCAAGTGGAGAATTTTCAGTAGCGAGCTTACGAAGTTCACCTCCCATCTCAAAGTAGTTTAATTTGTAGCGATCAACTATAATTCTAGCCTGGGTACCTTTACCCGAGCCCTGAATTCCGAGAAGAACGATGTTCATGTTTTGTTTTAGTAAAGCTTGTTGTAGTCGTGCATGACAAGCTGTGCATTGATTTGACGAATCACTTCGAGAACAACACTAACGATGATGATCAAACCTGCACCACTGATAATTGATGACACAGATCCAAGTGCAAAAGCACCAGTAAGAGTTTGAATCAAATTAGGAGAAATTGCAATGAAGGCAACAAACAGACCGCCCCAAAGATTTAATCTATTGGAAATATCATTGAGATATTTAACAGTTTGTTTGCCAGGTCTAATTCCTGGAATATAGCCACCACGTTTCTGAATATTTTCGGCTACTTGCTCTGGATTGAAAGTAATGCTCACATAGAAGAATGTGAAAGCAATAATCAGTAAGAAGTAAATAGCAGAATAAGCAATAGAGTTTACGTGGAAATTGTTGGTAATAACATTGGCAATATTGCGGAGAGTTTCATTGGTGGAATTCTGCATGAATTGTGCAATAATACCTGGGAAGCTCACTACAGAAAGGGAGAAAATGATCGGAATCATACCAGCCTGATTGATCTTGATTGGTAAATTAGCTTTTTCACCTCCACCACGAACACCACGACCAGCATATAGAACTGGAACGCGTCTTTCAGACTCAGTAATCAAGATAACAAGGATAGTGAGAGCAAGTGTCACGAGAACTTCAATGATGAATGGAATCAGTAAACCACTTGATTGACCAGCTAAAGTAAGGTTTTGACCAACGATAGCAGGGATATTAGAAATGATACCGGCAAAGATCAGAATGGAGATACCATTACCCATACCTTTTTCTGTAATCAATTCACCCAACCACATCATCAGTACTGTACCTGTACTTAATGTAAGCATTATTGGAAGTATTACGTTTGGTTCATTGATATTCTGAATGATAGGAGTGCCAGCTTGAGAGTTAAGCAAAGCAATCATTCCATATGAAGTAATGAAAGCGATTGGCAATGATAACCAGCGAGTATATTGATTTAATTTACGGCGGCCTTGTTCACCTTCTTTGGAAAGGTTTTCCATGCTTGGGATAATAACAGTCAAAAGCTGGATAATGATTGAGGCATTAATATATGGAGATAGCCCCATTAAAATAATGGAGAAATTGTGAGCGCTTCCACCAGTTAAAACACTGAAGGCTCCGAGTAATTGATTTCTCTGGAAAATACCACGGATAACATTCAAGTCGGCACCTGGGATAGTGATTTGGGAGAGCAAGCGTACAACAATGATAATGCCGATGGTGAAGAGAATTTTATTTCTGAGATCTTTGGAATTCCAGATTTGTGCTATTTGTTTAAACATTGTAATAATCAGTAGTTAAATTCCGGCAGCGACCCTATTGTGAAGGAAATTAGGCTTCTTGAGAAGTCTTTGGATTCAATTCAGTAATAGTTCCCTTGGCTTCTGTGATTTTTTGTCGTGCAGATGCAGATACGCGAGCAACTTTAATTGTAAGTTTCTTACTTAAATCACCAGTTCCGAGGATTTTTACTGGAGCTTTAGCATCACGGACTAAATGATGTTTGAAAAGTGTTTCACCATTTACTTCTGTTCCTTCTTCGAATTTGTTCAAATCAGAAACGTTTACAGCTTGATAGCGAACAGTATTAATATTGTTGAAACCTTTAGCTTTAGGCATTTTGCGGTAAAGAGGAGTTTGACCACCTGTGAAGCCTGGTTTGATATTGCCACCAGTGCGGGCAGTTTGACCGTTACCACCACGACCAGAGTATGTACCAAGACCTGAGCCGTTACCACGACCTAGTCTTTTTTTTGTTGTTCTAGCACCTTTGTTGCGGCGAAGTTTGAGTAATGCGTCCATGACTTTTGAAAATTTAAATTTCTAAATAATTATTATTCGGCCTTGTTTTGCTTTTGAGCGGCAGCTGGAGCTTTAGGAGCAGCTGGTTTTTGTCCTGCTGGTTTTTTGTGGAAAGGCTTGCGGTTATTCTGTTGAGCTGGGTGGCCTTCTGGAGCTTCTTCCTTAGATTTAACTGCTTCAACTGAAGCGTTCTTTAACCAAGGAATTGGTTTGAGAAGTTTGAGAGCTTCGATAGCAGCTTGGCTGTTATTTAAGCGGTTAGGAGAACCGATACATTTACCCATAATATCTTTGATACCAGAGAGTTCGATTACTTTACGTACGCTACCACCTGCTTTAAGACCTGTACCTGGAATAGCTGGCATGAGAAGAATACGGGCAGACTTGAATTTCACAGCGATACGATGTGGAATAGTTTGGCCAGCCATTGGAACAACAATCAGATTTTTCTTGGCTTGAGCAACTGCTTTAGAGATAGCACCAGCAACTTCAGTTGATTTACCGATACCAACACCTACTTTACCTTTTTTGTTCCCGATAACTACAGTAGCTCTGAAACGAAGTCTGCGACCACCTTTTACTACGCGAGTAACGCGATCGATCTGAAGTACTTCTTCTTCGAATTCTTTGACTTCTCTGATTGGGGCTCTTCCTTTTTGCGGCTTCATCATATAAGTATGAGTATAATTTTATTGTTAGAATTTAAGTCCACCTTCACGGGCACCTTCAGCCATAGCTTTAACACGTCCGTGGTATTTGTAACCGTTACGATCAAAGGTTACTTCTTCAATCTTAAGATCTTTAGCTTTCTTAGCAAGTTCCATACCAACTTCTTTGGCTTTTTCAGTCTTAGTGCCTTTTTTAGCTTTCATATCTGAAGCACTTGCTAAAGTTTTGCCGTTTGTATCATCAATTAATTGAAGATAGTTTGAAGTTAAGCTGCGGAAAGCTACAAGACGTGGTTTGTCGTATTTGAGGCCACCCTTTACTCTGGCTTTGCGGCGTTCTCTTTTTAGATTTTTCGGATTAATCATATTGAGTTGATTATTTTAAGTGGGATTATTTAGAGTCTTTAGAAGCAGCCTTACCAGCTTTCTGAGCAACGTATTCACCAACATAGCGGATACCTTTGCCTTTGTATGGTTCAGGTTTCTTGAAGCCACGGATCTTAGCAGCTACTTCACCTAAAACTTGCTTGTCAGAACCTTTAATAATGAGAATGTTCTTTTTTTCTTTATCGATTTCAATTGTAATGCCTTTTGGAGCATTGAATTCAATTGGATGAGAGAAACCGAGGTTTAACGTCAGTTTAGAGCCAGCAATTGCAGCTCTATAACCTACACCAAGGATTTCCAATTGTTTTTCGTAACCAGTATTTACACCTACGACCATGTTTTGGAGTAAGCTACGAGTCAAGCCGTGTAAAGCACGATTGAGTTTGAGGTCATTTGGACGAGTAACAACGATTTGGTTGTCAGTCAGAGCTACTGTCATGTTGGGATGGAAGGTTTGAGTTAATTCACCTTTTGGTCCTTTCACTGATACAGTATTCCCATTGATAGTGACTGTTACGCCTGCTGGAACTTGTACCGGGTTTTTTCCTATTCTAGACATGGTCTTAAAAGATTTAGCTTAGTAATTATATTTAGAAAACTTCACAGATCAACTCGCCACCGAGATTCATCTTCTTTGCTTCTTCACCAGTGATGATGCCCTTTGGAGTAGAAACAATCGCCACACCGAGGCCACCATTAACTTTCTTTAGTTCGTCTGATTTGATGTAAATTCTTTGACCTGGCTTGCTAACTCTTTTAACTTCGATATCACGGCGTGAGTTGTTAAGAGTGATAACAAGATTTTTCCATTGAGGACGTGCACCTTTTTCAACAGCGAAACTTTCGATGAATTGGCGGTTTTTGAGATTTTCCAGAATTCTTTCTTTGACCTTTGAGTAAGGTACTTCTACAACTGATTTTCTTGCACGAGCAGCATTTTTGATTCTGATGAGTAAATCTGCAATTGGATCTGTATACATACTGATGAGTTAAGTGGATTTAATGATTATTTTTACCAAGATGACTTACGAACTCCCATGATCTTGCCTTCTCTAGCTAATTCGCGGAAACAGATTCTGCAAATCTCGAATTTTCTGAGATAGCCACCTTTACGTCCGCAACGCTTGCAGCGATTGTAAACGCGAGTAGGGAATTTTGGTTTCTTACCCTTTGCGAGTGAATCCATGAGAGCCTTTTGAAGGCGGAGTGTTTTAATTCGGAGTGATAGTCTAGCCATTGTAAGGGAGGTTTAATTAATTTGCTTATATTATTTTTTAGCTGCGCGTTCTTTTTTTTCTTGGAATGGGAAGCCTAGTGCTTTGAGGAGTTGAAGAGCTTCTTCATTAGTCTTGGCAGTAGTCACGAAAGTGATCTGCACGCCATGGAGTTTAACGATATCGTCAGCATTTACTTCTGGGAATACAGTGTGTTCTTTGATGGCTACAGAGTAATTACCATTTCCATCGAAGCTGCGAGCAGAGATACCACGGAAGTCACGAGTACGTGGAAGAGTGATATTTACAAATTTTGAAACGAAATCATACATGCGTGAACCACGGAGAGTGGTATGAATACCAACTGGCATGTTTTCACGAAGCTTGAAGTTTGAAATAGCTTTGCGTGATTTGGCGATTAGTGGTTTTTGACCAGCAATGTTTTTAACGTTCTGCTCTACATCAGAGTAGTCTTTACCACCTGCTAACATTTTACCAATACCAACGTTAACGATAACCTTGGATAATTTTGGCACAGCATTGATGTTTTTGATGCCGAGACTCTTTTGAAGAGCTGGGGCGATTTCTTTGCTGTATCTTTCTTTGAGACTGAGTGCTTTAGTCATTGTAGTTAGATTGATTTACGGAGTTATTTAGCTTTTTTCTTAGTAGTCTTGGCAGCAGCTGTAGAAGAGACATTGTCTAGAGAGTTTCCTGATTTGCTGGCCACACGTTCTTTTTTGCCATTAGCCAATTTTTGAAATTTAATACGTGTAGGCTTGCCAGACTTTGGATCAATAGCCATTACATTAGAAGCGGAAAGAGGTGCTTCAAAAGAGATCTTTTCACCTGGGCCATTGGCGCCCTTTTTAATGTGCTTGATGCGAAGATTGAGTTTTTCAACAGTTACTTTGTTGTTCTTGCGGTCAACACGGATGATTTTGCCGGATTTGCCTTTTTCCTTGCCTGCAATCACCATTACTTGATCATTTACCTTGAGTTTCATAGTTGTTTGGGGTGTTTAATTAAAGTACTTCTGGAGCCAAACTGATAATTTTTTGAAAACCTTTTTCGCGAAGTTCTCTACCAACTGGACCGAAAACACGAGTTCCCTTTGGTTCATTATCTTTGTTGATAATAACGATAGCGTTTTCATCGAAACGGATATAGCTACCATCTTTACGGCGAGTTTCCTTGCGAGTGCGGATTACTACACCTTTTTCAACGGCGTGAGTTTTAACTGCACCTTTAGGAGCGGCATTCTTGATGGTAACGACAACGATATCACCGATGCCGGCATATCTTCTGTGATGACCACCCATTACCATAATAACTTGAGCCAATTTGGCACCGGAGTTGTCAGCGATATTTACCATTGATCTGAGCTGAATCATAGTTGTTTAGTTGAGGATTTCTGTAAAATTATTTTGTAGCTGGTTCAGTAACTGTCCATCTCTTCAATTTGCTGAGAGGACGTGTTTCGTAAATAGTTACTTCGTCACCAATCTTATACTTTCTGTCTGCATCGTGAGCATAGAATTTCTTGGAAGTTCTATATCTTTTCTTGTATTTAGGATGCATTTTGTAAGTGTGAACAATTACCACAATGGTTTTGTCCATTTTATCGCTTACTACAATGCCTTTTTTGCTTCTGCTGTTCATGTTAGGTTAAGGTTAGGCTGCTTTACTTAATGCTTTTACTGTCTTAAGTCTGGCAATATGTTTGCGAAGACTCTTGAGCTTGTGAGTTTCTTTAGATTCTTTAGAGATAGTCTTGAGTTTAGCTTTTAATAGTTCTGCCTGTGATTTAGATAGTTCTTTGCTGAGATCAGCAGCGCTCAAGTTGTGGATTTCAGATGGTTTCATGATTAGAATTCGTTAGCGTTGATATATTTACATTTAATTGGAAGTTTTTGGCTAGCCAATCTCATAGCTTCTTTAGCAGTAGAAACATTTACACCATCCATTTCAAACAAAACTGTTCCTTTTTTAACAACTGCTACGTAATGGTCGAGTGCACCTTTACCTGAACCCATTGGTACTTCAGCAGCTTTTTGAGTGATTGATTTGTGTGGGAAAATTCTAATCCAGATTTTTCCGCCTCTTTGAATGTATCTAGACATGGCACGACGAGCGGCTTCGATTTGTCTGGCAGTGATTTCTGTGCCATCCATAGCCTTTAATCCATGTTCGCCGAAGGCTAAACGATAGCCTTTTGTAGCGACACCTTTTTCAGCGCCGCGAAGGCGTTGTGACTTTCTATACTTAGTTTTCTTTGGACCGAACATAGCTTTTAGTGATTATTCTTGATAGATTGAGGCCTGAGCAATTTACTATTGATTATCTTTAAGGTCAAACGATTTTTTACTCTTCTTGGTTGATGTATTCACCTTTTTTCTTGAAAACGTCTCCTTTATAAATCCAAACTGTTACACCGATAGTTCCGTATTCAGTTTTAGCGTGACATAAAGCATAGTCGATATTAGCGCGGAAAGTATGAAGAGGGATTTTACCTTGACTGAAAAATTCGCTACGAGCGATTTCAACACCGTTGAGACGACCTGACATAAAAATTTTAACTCCTTTAGCACCTGCCTCGAAAGCCTTTTCAATACCCATTTTGCAGGCGCGGCGATATGAAACACGTTTTTCGATTTGAGCAGCGACACTTTCAGCGAGTAATCTAGCGCTTAAAGCTGGTTTCTTGATTTCACGAATGTTAATCATGAATTCTTCATTGAAAAGCTTCTTGAGCTTATCTCTGAGTACATCAACGTTAGCACCTTGCTTACCAATAATAGTACCTGGTTTAGCAGTGTGAATGATAACATTCACTTTATTGGCGCTGCGGTGGATTTCAATTCTTCCAATACCTGAATCAGCCAATTCTTTGTTGATTACTTTTTCGATTTCAATATCTTGGAGTAAGAATTTGGCAAATTTTCTTTTTGGGGCGAACCATTTGGAGTCCCAAGTTCTGATAATGCCGATTCTTTGGATGATTGGATTTACTTTTTGACCCATGAGATTTAGGAGATTAGGTGGTTTAAATTATTTAGTTAATTTCTTAGCAGTCTTTTTGCCTGCAGCTTTCTTTGGCTTTTCACTCACTGTAGTTTCAGCTTTTTCTGAAGCGTCTTTTTTGCTAGTTTTGTCAGCAGTTTGAGCTTCGTTTAAAGCTAATAAAATAGTGATATGAGAAGTTCTTTTTAAAATAGGGTAGACACGGCCACGAGATACTGGAACACCGCGCTTGAGAGTGGCCCCCTTAGTTACAATGATTTCTTTAACAATGAGGGATTTTTTGTCTTGTTTAAAATTAGTTTCAGCATTTGCTACAGCGCTCGTGAGGAGCTTGTGGAGCATTTGAGCTGATTTCTTTGGAGTGTATTTGAGGATTTCCAAAGCTTCTAATACTGGCAGTCTTCTAACCATACCTGCAGTAAGGTTGGCTTTTTTAGGTGTGAGACGTGCTGATCTAAGGATTGCTTTCATGTTCGTGGAGAGTATTTATAATTTATTGTATTAGGCTGCTGAAGTTGGAGCAGATGCAGCACTATTTGCTGACGCCAATTTGCCACCATGCCCCTTGAATTTTCTAGTATGTGCGAAAACCCCGAGCTTTTGGCCAACCATTTCTTCAGTGATATAAACTGGAATATGTTGTTTGCCGTTGTAAACTGCGATAGTGTGACCAACGAATTCAGGAGAAACTGTGCTGCTGCGAGCCCAAGTTTTGATAACTTTCTTTTGACCGCCTTCATTGAGGGCATTAACCTTTTTGAGCAGTTTGGCGTCTACGTGTGGACCTTTCTTTGAACTTCTAGACATAGTAGAGAATTAAGTTTGCTAATATTATTTATTAAGCTTAGAACCGTTACGGCGAGTGACAATGTATTTGTCAGAGAATTTTTTGCGTTTGCGAGTCTTAACACCGAGAGCGGCATAACCCCAAGGAGTTTTTGGATGTGGAAGACCACAAGGCTGATTACCTTCACCACCACCGTGCGGATGGTCTACTGGGTTCATAGCTTTACCTCTAACTGATGGACGAATACCGAGCCAGCGAGAACGACCTGCTTTACCGAGACTAACGAGATTCCAGTCAACGTTACTAACAATACCGATAGTAGCAAAACAGTTTTTATCGATAATACGAATTTCACCAGATGGAAGCTGAACTTGTGCGTGATCCTTTTCGACTGCAACGAGAGTAGCGCGAGAACCAGCAGAACGTACAATTTGACCACCTTTACCTTTAGCGAGTTCTACGTTGTAAATGCTGTAACCAGCTGGAATGTATTTGAGCATGATGCGGTTACCAGTAGCAATCTTAGCTTTGTCTTTGGTAATTACACTGTCGCCAACCTTAATTCCTTCTGGAGCGAGATGATAGCGTTTTTCACCATCAGAGTAGGTAACGAGCATAATCAGAGCAGTACGATTTGGATCGTATTCGATGCTAGTTACTTTGCCTGGGATACCGAGTTTATCAACTTGCTTGAAGTCAACAATACGGAGGAGTTTCTTGTGACCACCACCTTGATGTCTGATAGTGATTTTACCCTGGTTATTGCGGCCTGCACGAACCCTTTTACCGATAGTGAGGCTTTTTTCTGGTTTAGAGCGAGTGATCATGGATGTATCCAATGTACTCATGAGACGACGCCCGGGTGTTATTGCTTTAAACTTTTTTACTGGCACGATCGTAAGGTGTTAAAAACTAGTATTATTTAGTAGACTTTTTAGCAGTTTTCTTAGCAGCTGGTTTCTTTTCAGCCTTGGCAGATGCTAATTTAACTTTTACTTCTTTGTCTGATTTTTCAAATTTATTGAGATCGAGTTTGCTGCGATTCTTCAAAGTAACATAAGCTTTTACTGTCTCAGATCTTTTGTTGAAGTTACCTTTGCGGATAGCGCGGAATTTAGCTGGAACCTTGACCATTTTAACTGCTGAAACGTCAGCACCGTAAAGTTCTTTTACAGCTTGTTTAACGTCAATTTTAGTAGCCTTTGAGCTAACCCAGAAAGCGTAAATGCCTTTTTCTTGCATTTGAGTGCTTTTCTCGGTAACAACAGGTTTTCTGATAGTATATAATGCTTTCATTGCTTTGATGTATTAGTGGGGATTATTTAGTGAGAAATACTTCTTCCATTTTGCCGAGTGACGCTTCCAAGAAAACTACAGTGTCGTATTTCTGTAAATCAGCGATATTAAGGTAATTAACTTGAATAGTCTTAACATGTGGAAGATTGCTGGCAGATTTAGCGATAGTAGCATTCTTCTCAGGGATAACAAACAAACAGTCTTTTTCAATTGGGAGGTTCTTGATGCTAGCGACGAAGTGCTTAGTCTTGATTTCAGTGGCATCGTATTTGTCCAAACCGATCAATTTCTTGTCGCGAAGTTTCTGAGAAAGAGCGGAGAATAAAGCTGCTCTTCTTTGCTTCTTTGGCATGTCTTGTTTGTAGTTCTTAACATTGCGTGGGCCAAAAGATACGCCACCACCTTTTTGATGAGGGTTGTTAGTAGCACCTTGTCTAGCGCCGCCTGTACCTTTTTGACGGAATGGTTTCTTTTTCCCACCAACAACTTCACCTTTAGTCTTAGTATGAGCAATCATGCCGAGACGGCGATTTGCTAATTGTCTAGTGAGGGCTTGTTGTACCAAGTCACGGTTGAACTCAGCGTCAAAAATTGCTGATGATGCATCGAAGTCGCGGACTTTCTTGCCTTCCTGATTGTAAATAGTGATATTAGCCATGACTATGAAATTTTCTTAATAGTTACATACGAATTAATAGATCCTGGAACTGGGCCTCTGATACCAACGAGATGATTTTCTGTGTCGATATATTCAATGGATGTTTTGAGAGTCTGAGTTGCATTACCCATGCGAGTTGCCATTCTTTTACCTTTGTGGATTTTACCTGGTTTAGCACGAGCGCCTACTGAACCTGGTTCTCTCATAAAATGTGAGCCGTGACTGCGAGGACCACCATGGTAATTCCACATTTTCATTACACCTTGGAAACCTTTACCTTTAGTAGTGCCAGTTACAGCAACAGCATCACCAACAGCCAATACTGAATTGGCCTCGATGTTCTTACCTTTTTCAAGTTGGTCGAGAGACTCTACCTTGAATTCGCGAGAGTAATGAAATTTTTTAGTCTTGGTTGGTTTTTTGCGAGGTGCAAAACCGAGTACCATAGCATTATAACCGTCCTTTTCAGCGGTCTTAAGTTGTTGGATGACATTTGGAGTGCACTCAACGATTGTAACAGCAATGTAATTGCCATCTTCACGAGTTACTCTTGTCATGCCTAGTTTTTTTCCTAGTATTCCTTTCATAAGTGTTTAGAGGTTACATCCGGTCGAAGTGAGACGGATAGGGGAGATAGACTTGGGGCCCATCGCCCGAGGGTAACATAATTAGAAACCCTGGTTTTAATTAACGTTTAGTCTTCTTTCTGGAGCATTCTAATTTCGATGTCAACACCAGCTGGTAGACTCAAGTTAGTGAGTGAGTCTACCGTTTTCGGAGTTGATTCAGTTATATCAATTAGTCTTTTGTGTGTTCTGATTTCGAACTGGTCGCGAGCATTCTTGTGTACGAAAGTTGAACGATTAACAGTAATTTTATCGATTTTTGTAGGTAATGGGATTGGACCTGCAACGATTGCGCCTGTTCTCTCAGCTGTGTCGATGATTAACTTGGCTGAATCGTCTACGATCTTGTGATCATAGGCTTGGATCTTGATACGGATTTTTTGCTTTGAAGTAGTTGCCATTGCTTACAAAAAGTTATTTCTGATGGATAAATTATTCGAGAATCTTAGTTACAACACCTGCACCAACTGTTCTACCACCTTCACGAATCGCGAAGCGAAGATTGTCGTTGATCGCTACTGGTACAGAGAGAGTAACAGTTACTTTAATATCATCACCTGGCATGATCATTTCAGTACCAGCTGGAAGTTCGATACCACCAGTTACGTCAGTAGTTCTGATGTAGAATTGTGGTTTATAACCCTTGAAGAATGGAGTATGACGACCACCTTCTTCTTTCGTTAATACGTAAACTTGAGCTTCAAATTTAGTGTGTGGTTTGATTGAACCTGGTTTAGCAAGTACCATACCTCTTTCGATATCTTCTCTTTCAATACCACGGAGGAGGAGACCTACGTTATCACCAGCTTGACCTTGATCAAGAAGTTTCTTAAACATTTCAACACCAGTTACAACAGTCTTTCTAGTTTCACGAATACCAATGATTTCAACTTCTTCGTTTACTTTAATAACACCAGTTTCGATTCTACCAGTAGATACTGTACCTCTACCTTTAATAGAGAATACGTCTTCAACTGCCATCATAAATGGCTTGTCGAGTTCACGAATTGGATCTGGAATATAAGTGTCAAGAGCGTCGAGAAGGTCTTTGATACATTTAGTAGCTTCATCATCTTTTGGATTTTCGAGTGCCTTAAGAGCTGAGCCACGGATGATTGGAGTCTTGGCACCATCGTAACCGTATTTAGTAAGAAGATCACGAACTTCCATTTCTGAAAGATCAGCGATTTCTGGATCAGCCATGTCCATCTTGTTGAGGAATACAACGATATAAGGAACATTAACCTGTTTTGCGAGGAGGATGTGTTCACGAGTCTGTGGCATAGGACCGTCAGCTGCTGAACAAACTAAGATAGCACCGTCCATTTGAGCCGCACCAGTAATCATGTTCTTAACATAGTCAGCATGCCCTGGACAATCTACGTGAGCATAGTGACGTTTGTCAGATTCATATTCTTGGTGAGAAGTATTAATAGTAATACCTCTTGCCTTTTCTTCTGGAGCATTGTCGATTTCATCGTATTTTCTTGCTTTTGCCTTGCCTCTTTCAGCGCAGTAAAAAGTAATAGCAGCAGTCAGAGTTGTTTTACCATGGTCTACGTGTCCGATTGTACCGACGTTGACGTGGGTCTTATTTCTTTGGAAAACTTCAGTCATAAGGTTAAAGAGTTAGGTTAATAATATGTCTTTTTGGGACAAGTGCCCCGTGATATTAGCGTAAAAGTTTTTTGAATGCAAACAATTTTTCAGAGTTATGCTTTTGCTCTTTCTGCAATGATCTTCTCGGCTACGTTGCCAGGTACTTTTTCGTATCTAGCGAACTCCATTGCATAGGATGCTCGGCCTTGAGAAATTGAGCGAAGGTCAGTAGCATAACCGAACATTTCAGCGAGTGGAACATAGGCCATAATTACCTTAGCCATGCCACGATTTGTTGTTTCGTAGATTTGACCACGGCGAGAAGAAAGATTGCCCATTACATCACCGAAGTATTCATCCGGAGTCACGACTTCTACTTTCATGATTGGTTCAAGAATTACTGGTGAACCTGCTTTACAAGCTTTTTGGAAAGCCATTGAGCCAGCTATTTTGAAGGCCAATTCGTTGGAATCCACATCATGGTAAGAACCATCATACAGCTCTACCTTAACATCCACTACTGGAAAGCCAGCCTGAATACCACGAGTGAGAGCTTCTTGAATACCTTTATCAACTGCTGGAATAAATTCACGAGGAATTTTACCACCAACGATTGAGTTAACGAATTCGTAACCTTTACCAGCTTCGTTTGGAGTAACATTGATAAGTACGTGACCATATTGACCACGACCACCAGTTTGCTTGGAGTATTTTTCCTCAGCTTTTTGTGGGACAGTGAGAGTTTCACGATAAGCTACCTGTGGTTTGCCGATATTAGCTTCAACTTTGAACTCTCTTTTCATACGATCAACGATGATTTCAAGATGCAATTCACCCATACCTTCAATCAAAGTTTGACTTGTTTCTTCATCTGAAGATACGCGGAAAGTTGGGTCTTCTTCAGCAAGTTTGTGGAGAGCCATGCCCATTTTCTCCTGATCAGCCTTAGTCTTTGGTTCGATGGCGATCTTGATTACAGGTTCTGGGAAGTCGATTGATTCGAGAATGATTGGACGTTTTTCATCAGCAAGAGTGTTACCAGTCAAAGTATCCTTGAGACCCACGAGAGCAGCGATATCGCCAGCATGCACTTCTTTGATTTCTTCACGTTGATTAGCATGCATTTGGAGGATACGACCAATTCTTTCGCGCTTACCATTGTTCATGTTGGTAACATAACTGCCTGATTCGAGCTTACCAGAGTAAACACGGAAGAAGGCAATTTTACCTACGAATGGATCAGTAGCGATTTTGAAAACCAAAGCTGAAAATGGATCTTCATCTACTAAACGGCGAACTTCTTCCACACCAGTGTCAGGATTTGTACCTTTGATAACCTTTACATCTTCTGGAGATGGAAGATAGTCAATAACCGCGTCGAGAATTAACTGAACACCTTTGTTGTTAAGTGCTGTACCACAGAATACTGGGAAGATTTGAACATTGAGAACTGCTTTACGGAGAGCGGCCTTGAGTTCAGGAACGCTTGGCATTTCACCTGCGAGATATTTTTCCATCAAAGCGTCGTCAGTTTCAGAAATTTTTTCAACCATAGTGTTGCGGAATTCAGCAACTTTATCCTTCATATCTTCTGGAATAGGTACTTCTTTAGTGATTTCACCAAATTTACCTTCGAATTCATAACATTTTTCTTCCATCAAATCGATGATAGCTCTGAAATCGTTTTCCATACCAACTGGTAGTTGGAGAGCAATAGCGTTTTTAGAAAGTCTGTCCCAAATTGTATTGAGTGTCATGTAGAAATCTCCACCGATTTTATCCATCTTGTTGGAAAAAGCGATTCTTGGAACGTGATATTTGTCAGCCTGTCTCCAAACTGTTTCAGATTGAGGTTCTACACCCTGTGATGAGTCGAATACTACAACACCGCCATCAAGCACACGCATAGAACGTTCTACTTCAGCAGTAAAGTCTACGTGCCCTGGAGTATCAATCAAATTGAAGCGATAGTCTCTCCACTTACAGGTAGTAGCGGCAGCGGTAATAGTAATACCTCTTTCTCTTTCTTGTTCCATCCAGTCCATAGTGGCTTCACCTTCGTGAACTTCACCGATTTTGTATGATTTACCAGTGTAAAAGAGGATTCTTTCGGAAGTAGTAGTTTTTCCTGCATCAATATGGGCAATGATGCCGAAATTGCGCAGTTTGGTGAGATCGAAGGTCGACATAATGAATTTCGAGTTATTTATATATAGGCAATGCTGCTCGTTTAGAGCATCGGTATTATATGGTGATGAGGCTATAAGTCAATGGATAATATGGCTTCTCAGGGATAGGTTTTGGGCCAGTTTTATGTTATAATATCAGGATTTAGTTAAATTTAAGTCTTGGTGTTCCAAAATAAAAACAAAATTTGGCTAGGAGTAGCTAGAGTGGCTGTAGCTGCTGGGCTTTTTGTGGCCAGCGTAATGTGGGCATCAGCTCAGAGTACTTCAACCAGTTATAAAGCTGTTGATTTCGTTAATCCAGAAGGTAGTTTAAGTGCTTCTTCATCATACAAACTTAATGATAGCGTTGACTATTATGGCGGAATTAATGCTAGTAGTAATTATATAGAATGTACTGGGGACCATGCAGTACTTAGTGCTTGTGGAAGTACTGTTGCACCACCTCCACCACCAGGTGGAGGAGGTGGTGGTGGAGGAGGTGGTGGAATTGGGGCAGGTGGAGATCACCCAGATCATCAGGATTGTAATAAACTCGACTGTATTACAGATGAGCCCCCAATTGAAGAGGAAGAGCCACCTGTAAAGCCTCCTTTCCAATTGCCAAATATTGAAGAACCTTTAGCAGTGCCAGTTAGGCCAGCGGCACCAGTGGTGGAAGTATCAAAGCCAGTTGTTAAACCAGCTGAAGTAACTCCTGCTTTGGTCAATAAAGTTATTGAAAAGGTGATTGAAGAAGTGTTGCCAAATGAACCGCTCTGCCAGGATTTGATCTGTGCTCAAGCCAGCATGTTAATAGCTCAAGGCGAAAAACTTCGTGGTGCAGCTGAAAATATTTGTACAGTTTATACTTATGGAGGCTTCGCCTTCAGAGGAGGATGTGAAAATATTGTCTTCTTCTGGGTAACATCGATAGTCATTGCCATTTTAGGGGCGGTAGGGGAAACAGTTAGAAGCAAGCGCCGTAAAAAGAAATTTTAAACTAAAAAACCCCGCCGCAGGCGGGGTTTTTGATTGGTTTAGTATTTAGCGTAGTGAGCGAAAGCTTTGTTAGCTTGGGCCATCTTGATAACGTCATCACGTTTTTTGATAGCTGGTCCTTCGCCGTTAGCTGCTTGAATTAATTCGTTAGCGAGCTTTTCAGCCATAGGAGCATTACGCTTAGAACGAGTTGTTGCCAAAATCCAACGGATAGAGAGAGTCATTTGACGGCTTGCCTTAACTTCCATAGGAATCTGGTAAACTGCACCACCGATTCTCTTGGCCTTAACTTCGAGTGTTGGCTTGATTGTATCAAGGGCTTTTTCGAAAAGTTTAACTGGTTCTTTGTGACCTTTAGCGGCAATCTTTTCCATAGCGTCGTTAAAGATGCGGCGTGCTGTAGCTTTTTTACCACCTCTCATCATACAGTTGATGAATTTTTCTTGTAGAACTGAGGAGTTTTCTGGGATGTGAACGTTTCTTTTCTGTGCCATTGTCGGTAGAGTTTATTGGATTATGAGTAGTGAGAGATTAGGCTTTTGGTTTCTTAGCACCATAGCGTGAACGACCTTGTTTGCGATTAGCAACACCCTGAGTATCAAGAATGCCACGAACGATATGATAACGTACACCTGGTAAATCTTTTACTCTTCCTCCACGAATCATTACAACGGAGTGTTCTTGTAAATTGTGACCTTCGCCTGGAATATAAGCGTTTACTTCAATGCCGTTAGTTAATCTAACTTTTGCAAATTTACGTAAAGCTGAGTTCGGTTTCTTTGGAGTCATAGTACCTACTTTGATACAAACACCTCTGCGGAATGGGCTTGGGTTTTTAACCATGCGATTTTTGAGAGTGTTTAAACTAGTGAGTAGAGCAGGAGATTTACTCTTGCGAACTTTGGCTTTGCGAGGCTTGCGAATAAGTTGATTAATGGTTGGCATTGTGGAGAATAATAAGGTTATTTTTCGGGTTTTCGCTGCAACAATCTACACAACGAAGATTGTTATTGCAAGTATTTTTTAGATAACTGGGTAAAACTTGTTCTTTTCAGCTTCTTCATAAGGATCAACAGTAACTTCAGGTTTAGTATTGTTTTCTTCATGGAGACGGCGGCGGAAAGTTTCACCTGCTGGAATCAATTTACCGATGATCACGTTTTCTTTGAGACCAGCGAGATTGTCGATGCGGGCTGTAGTTGAAGCTTCTACCAGTACACGGATTGTTTCCTGGAATGAAGCGGCAGACAGCCAGCTATCAGTGTGGAGAGATACTCTAGTCAAACCGAGTAAGAGACGTTCAAATGTAGCGATTTTTTTATTGTCCTTTTCAGTTTGAGCGTTAGTGAAGTCCACATCGAGAATGTCCATTACTTCACCTGGTAAGAGAGCAGTGTCTCCTGGTTCTAAGATTCTTACTTTAGAAAGCATTTGGCGGGCAATGATTTCGATATGCTTATCGTTGATGGTTTGACCTTGAGAGGCATAGATGCTTTGTACTTCAGAAACGATATATTTTTGAGCAGTGTAAACATCTGTAAGGTCGATCAGATCGCGAAGGTTAAGATGTCCTGAAGTGAGGTTTTGGCCTTTCATTACTTTTTCCTTGTGCTTGATCTTGATGATTTTGCCAAATGGAATCTTGTAGGTAATAGTAATATTATCATTGCTGCGAACACGAACATGGTTAGTGTTTACTTCAACAATTTTACCGTTGAATTCAGAGCGCAATACGGCTTTGCTGCCAGCTGAACGGGCGATAACTTCTTTTTCTTTAACATGATCACCTTTCTTAACTGTGGCTTCCAAATCGCCACCTAGAATATAGTCTCTTTCCACTGGTTCTTCGGTAGTAACAATAATTTCAGTCTGTTGTCCTTTAGTAATAATTTGGGCAATACCATCGAGTTCACTCATAACTGCTGGAGATTTTGGAGCTCTGGCTTCAAACAATTCTTCTACACGAGTCAAACCTTGAGTAATATCACCTTCTTCTGAGGCTACACCACCCATGTGGAACGTTCTCATAGTCAGCTGTGTACCTGGTTCACCGATTGATTGAGCAGCGATAATACCTACTGCTGTACCTAAATCTACTGATTTGTTTGTACCCAAATCTCTACCGTAACAAAGGATACAAATGCCACCACGAGTCTTACAAGTCATCACTGAGCGAACATTTACTTCAGTAACCCCACCTTCTTCGATTTGCTTGAGGACTGGACGATCAATTTCAGTATTTCTTTCGCCAATAATTTCACCAGTCTTTGGATTGACCAAAGTGCTAGCAAGAGTGCGTCCGAAAATACGGTTTTCCAATTTTTCACCAATGCGATCACTTTCAGCTTTAGTTACAAGATGAGCGTGAGTAGATCCACAATCTAATTCTTTAATAATAATGTCTTGTACTGAGTCAACCAAACGACGAGTTAAGTGACCTGCTTCCGCAGTTTTTAAGGCAGTATCTGATTTACCTTTACGTCCACCGTGAGTCGCAATGAAGTATTCCAAGATAGTAAAGCCTTCTTTGAGGTTTGATTTAATTGGAAGTTCGATGGTTTTACCAGATGGATTGGCAACGAGACCTTTCATACCACAGAGCTGAGTAATCTGTCCCCAGTTACCACGGGCTCCAGAGTTGATCATGTAATGAAGATCGTTTTCTGGATCGATACCATCAATCATCACTTTAGAGATATCATTCTTGGCTTTATTCCAGGTTCTGATTGTCTGAACATAACGTTCATTGTCAGTAATCAAACCACTTTGGAAGAGAGTATTGATCTGTTTAATTTGAGTAGAACCTTCATCGATAATGCCGTCTTTAGCGTCAGGAATGATCATATCTGACGCGCCAATAGATAAACCTGAGTAAGTAGCGAATTCGAAACCAATTTTCTTCATATGATCAACGATTTCAGCAACTTTTGCCGCACCGCAGAGTAGAAAAGCGTCATTGAGTAAGTTCCCGAGCTGTTTTTTGCCGAAAGTTACATTGTAGTAACCGAGTTCAGCTGGGAGATAACTGTTGAAGATAGCGCGGCCGAGAGTTGTTTCTTCGATTTTTCCACGGAAGCGGATCTTAATTTTAGCCTGAAGGTGGAGATAAGTTTGTCTCCAAGCCATAATAGCTTCGTTAATATCGGCATAAGTACTGCCTTCGCCTGGTTTTCCTGGAGTTTCTTTAGTGAGGTAATAACAACCAAGTACCATGTCCTGAACTGGAGTTACGATTGGTTCACCTGCTGATGGTTTGAGGAGGTTGCGGTTTGAAGCCATTAACATTTTAGCTTCTTCTTGAGCTGGACGAGAAAGTGGTACGTGAACGGCCATCTGGTCACCATCGAAGTCGGCATTAAAGGCTGTACAAACCATTGGATGGATTTGAATAGCTTTACCTTCTACCAATACTGGTTTGAAAGCCTGAATACCAAGACGGTGAAGTGTAGGAGCACGATTGAGGAGTACATAACGATCACGAGTTACTTCTTCCAAAATATCCCAAACAGCTCTTTCACCTGATTGAATTAATTTTTCAGAGCTCTTGATATTGTGCGCGAGACCATCGCGGATTAAACGACCAATAACGAATGGTTTGAAAAGTTCCAAAGCCATTTGTTTGGGTAGACCACATTGGTCCAATTTGAGCCAAGGACCTACTACGATTACTGAACGGCCAGAGTAGTCCACACGTTTACCGAGGAGGTTTTGACGGAAACGACCCTGTTTACCTTTAAGCATATCTGAGAGTGAGCGGAGTTTGCGCTTGTCGCCAGAATTGAAGACAGTTTTACCAGCACGAGCAGAATTGTTGAGGAGAGTATCTACGGCTTCCTGAAGCATACGTTTTTCATTTCTGGAAATTACTTCTGGAGCACCGATAGACATAAGTCTCTTCAGACGATTGTTTCTGTTAATAACACGGCGATAGAGATCGTTTAAATCAGAAGCGGCAAAACGTCCACCATCGAGTTGTACCATTGGACGAAGATCTGGTGGGATTACTGGCAACACAGTCATAACCATCCATTCTGGATGAATGTCAGCTTTTAGGAGACTGCCAGCGAGTTTTAAACGCTTAATAATCTTTTTTTGCTTTTGACCACTAGATTTCTTTTGCTCAACTTCGAGCTGTTTGATTAATTCTGTTAAGTCGATGTTTTGGATGATTGTGCGGATAGCTTCAGCACCAATGGCAGCTTTGAAGATTTGACCAAATTTTGTAGAAAGCTCACGATATTCTAGTTCAGAGTAGATAGCTGTAATTTGAATGCCATCAAGTTGGTCTTTAGTTGATTTGTGCTGTGCATCTAGTTCATCAAGCCTCTGAGCATAGTCCTTTTCAATTTTAGACTTGTTGTCTTTGTTAGCGCTGACAGCTTTGCCCGCTTCTTCCTGAATCTTTTTGCGAAGATTTTTGTATTCGTTTTGAAGTTGTTCTTTTGCTTCATCCTTAGCCTTTTGATCGACTTCAGTGATGATGTAGGCAGCAAAATAAACTACTTGTTCAATTGCTTTGATAGGCAAGTCTAGTAAAAGACCAATTCTGGAAGGAGTAGAGCGGAGGAACCAGATGTGAGTTACTGGTACAGCCAATTTGATATGACCCATGCGTGAGCGACGTACAGAAGAGTGTGTTACTTCTACGCCACATTTTTCACAGATAATACCTTTGTAACGGATACGTTTGTATTTTCCGCAATAACATTCCCAGTTTTTGGTTGGACCAAAAATCTTTTCACAGAAGAGACCATCTCTTTCTGGTTTTTGAGTACGATAATTGATTGTTTCTGGTTTCTTGATTTCACCGTAGGACCAGCCCAGAATTTCTTCTGGTGATGCTACTGAGACCGAAATTTTATCAAAGATATCCTTTGATTTGTTTCTGTCCTGAGCCTGATTTTGGTGGTTGTTGTGAACAGTTTGTTGTGAACTCATCGTGTGCTTTAGGTTAATTGTTTAAAGCCAAATGTTTATTGGTAGTTAGAGACCTAGGCTGGCGTTGATGTCAGCATTGCAAGGAGGTGGTAGGTCGTCGGATCCTTCGCATGGTATGTATTCTTCTTCGCTTGAGTGCGTAACAGTATCCTTGCGATCTAGTATGATCAAATCCTGGATAACGATTTCTGTCTTATACTTTTTGATGTTCTCATGTTCCCAGCAGCGGGTTTTTAAGTATCCTTCAACGTAAATCAATTTGCTTTTACGGAGATGGGAGTGACAGATCTCGGCCAGTTTGGCCCAAGCGACCAAATCGTGATACTCGGTGAGAGAGTGCTTCTGATTATCTCGGCTGATCCATTCACGGTTAGTAGCTATTGAGAAGGTGCAGACTGCCTGACCACTAGGAGTTTGGCGTAGTTCTGGATCTCTAGTGAGGTTGCCGACCAAGATAACTTTGTTGACGCTTCTCATGGGTAAGAAGGTTAAAGACTAGTTGTTTACTTATCTTCGATGTCAATGTCTTCTAAATCTTCGGGATCTTCTTCCATAGCTTTTAACTCTTCTTCAGGTGCATCTTCGATATCATCGAAGTTTATTTCAGCGTCCATTTTGGCGAAATCTTCGAGATCTGCTGGATCGCCGCCTTCTTTAATTTCTTCAACTTCAGTTGATTCCATTTCATCGTCTGATACTACGTCCATGCCAGAAACATGTTTTTCAATATCGGCAGTTTCTGTACCTTCAGCAGCGATTTTGCTAGTGATTTCTGCTTGTAAAGCAAGTTCTGCTTTGGCCGCATCGTCTAGTTCAGGAACTACTTCGAGTTCTGGATTTCCTTCGTATTCATCTTCCGCAGCTTGTTCACTGTTTTCGAATTTAACTGATAGACCAAGTGATTGTAATTCACGTACCAATACGTTGAATGATTCTGGAGTCTTTGGTCTCTTGATTGGTTCGTCTTTAACGATTGATTCGTATGCTTTAGCGCGGCCGAAAATATCGTCGGATTTAATAGTAAGCATTTCTTGAAGCGTATGAGCAGCACCGTAAGCTTCAAGTGCCCAAACTTCCATTTCTCCGAATCTCTGACCACCATGCTGAGCTTTACCTCCGAGTGGTTGTTGAGTGACGAGAGAGTATGGACCTACAGAACGGGCGTGAATCTTGTCTTCAACCAAGTGAGATAATTTGAGAATGTAGGCGATACCTACAGTTGTTTTGTGATCAAATGGTTCGCCAGTTTGTCCATCAAATAACTGAATTTTACCATCTTCTGGGAGATCAGCTTGCTTGAGGAGATCATGAATTTGTTCAGTCTTAATACCGTTGAGGGCTGGAGTGGCTACAGTTATCCCGAGTTTAGAAGCGGCCCAACCAATATGTACTTCGAGAATCTGACCGATGTTCATACGAGAAGATACGCCGAGTGGATTCAAGATAATGTCGATTGGTGTACCATCTTCGAGGAATGGCATGTTTTCTTGAGGAACAATCACTGAGATAACACCCTTATTACCGTGGCGTCCGGCAACTTTATCACCAACTGATACTTTTCTAGTTTGTGCTACATTTACTTTAATTTGTTGATTTACACCTGTAGCGAGTTCATCACCGTTAGCACGAGTGAAGATTTGAACTCCTACGACTTTTCCACCTTCACCACCTGGGAGGCGGAGAGAGGTGTCTTTTACGTCACGGGCTTTGTCACCGAAGATAGCGCGGAGAAGTCTTTCTTCTGCAGAGAGTTCGGTTTCACCCTTTGGAGTAATTTTACCTACGAGGATATCGCCTTCACGAACTGATGCACCGATGCGAACGATACCGTTTTCATCGAGATCTTTTAATCTGGCTTCACCTACGTTTGGAATATCGCGAGTAATAATTTCAGGTCCGAGTTTAGTGTCGCGTACGTCGATAGTGAATGTTTCAATATGTACTGAATCGAAGTAACCATCTTTAACGATGCGATCAGAAACGATTACGGCATCTTCAAAGTTGTAACCTCTCCAAGCCATGTAGGCTACGAGTACATTGCGTCCGAGAGCCAATTCACCATTTTCGATAGCTGGACCATCAGAGAGAACATCACCACGGCTTACTCTTTGGCCCTTGCTGACACGAGCACGATGGTGGATACAAGTAGATTGGTTAGATCTTTCGTAAGTGTTTAATTTATAAATAGATTTCTTGCCATTATCGTAGATAATCACGATTTGATCCGCATCTACATAAGAAACTGTACCATTGTCTTCAGCCAGATTAACCTGACCTGAACTTTTTGCTACCATTTCTTCCATACCTGTACCTACAACTGGGGACTGTGGTTTGATTAGAGATACGGCCTGACGTTGCATGTTTGAACCCATTGAGGCACGAGTGTTGTCATCATGTTCCAAGAATGGAATAAGGGCAGTTGTTTCGGAGATAATCTGTTTTGGAGAAATATCCATATGAGTGATATTTTTGGCAGGTACCAATTCTGGTTCGCCAAACTGTCTTCCGGAAACAAGTGAGTCACTGATTTGACTTTCTTCATCAAGTTTTGTATTGGCCTGAGCGATTACTTTGTCAGCATCTTCATCTGCTGAATAATAACGTACATCGTCTGTAGCATGTTTGAATACTTTGATTGATTCAAAGCCAAGTTTCTTGATTTTTTCAATTTCTTTTTCATTCAAAACTGTTTCTTTGGCAATTAATACTTTGCCAGTTTTGGGATCGAGAAGATCTGAACGAAGTTTTTTACCTGCCAATTTCTTGGCATCTTTTACTGAAATAGTTTCATTCATTGTACGATAAGGAGTTTCGATGAAACCATACTTGTTAACACGAGCATAAGTAGCGAGATGTACTACGAGACCGATGTTTGGACCTTCTGGAGTGGCAATTGGACAGATACGACCATAGTGTGATGGATGCACGTCACGAACATCGAATGACGCTCTTTCACGAGTCAAACCACCTGGGCCCATAGCTGAGAGACGACGTTTGTGAGCCAATTCAGCGAGTGGATTAGTTTGATCCATGAACTGTGAAAGCTGTGAGCTAGCATAGAATTCACGGAGAGCTGCAGTAATTGGGCGAGAGTTGATTAACTGAGTTGGAGTAACTGTCTCCAAATCCATTACAGTCATACGATCCTTGGCGATACGGTCTGTACGGAGTAAACCAACACGGAATTTGTTCTGAACCAATTCACCAACGGCACGGATACGGCGGTTAGAAAGATGATCGATATCATCTTCTTTACCATCACCATTGTTTAAATTGATTAGATGCTTGAGGATACGAACCAAATCTTCAACCTGGAAAGTGTGATATTCCTTAGTGTTTGGAGTTTCAATATTGAAACGCTTGTTGAGTTTGTAGCGGGCAACTGGTCCCATGTCATATTTCTTGTAATCGAAGAACATGGATTGAATCAAAGCTTTGGCATTTTCAGGAGTAGCTAGATCGCCTGGGCGAATTTTCTTGTAAATATTTTGATATGCTTCATCAAGAGTCTTAGAACTGTCTTTATCAAGAGTATTGAGAATGAAGTCACGTTCTTTGATAGTGTCTTTGAAAATATCACGAATTTCTTGGTCAGTAGAGAAACCAAAAACACGAAGCAGGGAAGTTACAGGAATTTTTCTCTTACGGTCAATTTTTACGCTGATAATGTCTTTCTTGTCAGTTTCAATTTCGAGCCAAGCACCACGTTTGGGAATAATTTTAGCGTTGAAAGCGTTTTGCATGCCGGCGTTCTTTGAGAAGAATACACCTGGTGAACGAACGATTTGAGAAACCACTACTCTTTCGATACCGTTTACAATGAAAGTACCTTTGGCAGTCATGAGTGGAATAGCACCAAGATAAACATCCTGTTCTTTAATTTCACCACTTTCTTTGTTTACTAATTGTACATGTACCTTGAGTGGAGCTTCATAGGTAAGGTTTTTTACCTTACAAGTTTCTGGGTCGTATTTTGGCTCGTCAATAATATGATCAAGTAATTGTAACTCCAATTTTTTCCCTGAAAAATCAGTAATTGGAGAGATTTCATCTAATAATTCACGAATACCTTGATCGAGGAACCAGCGATATGAATCGAGCTGAACTTCAATCAAGTTTGGTAAAACAATATTTTTATCGATACGATCGTTAAAGTATTTGCGCTTAGAAGACTCCTTCATAACGATATTTTCCATCGGGAGGAGTTTGTAAACTTCTTCAGCCATATTGAAAGCTTTGCTTTTAACAGTAGCTTTAACTGATTTAGCAGGGGCTTTTGGAGCCTCTTTAGCAGCTGGTTTTGATTTGGCTACTGGAGCGACTTTAGCTTTCGGATCTGGCCGACTACCAGAGGTGTCGCTATTTTGTGTTGCGGCTTTAGCAGTAGTTTTTTTAACTGGCTTAGCGGCTTTTGGCGCGATTTTCTTTGCAGGCTTAGTAACTTTTTTAGGAGCTGCTTTAATTTTTGCCTTTGGCTTGCTAACCACTTTTTTCACTACTTTTTTGGCAGCTTTAGAGACAACCGGCTTTTTGGCTGGTTTGCTTTTTTTGGCTGACTTGGAAATAGTTTTTTTGGCTGCTGGCTTCTTGGCTTTGGAAAGTTTTTTCTTCGGCATGGGCTTGTATAATAGTTGTTATATACAGTAGTAACCTTTGTATTAATCAAAGGTCTGCTATCGTCCACAACACAATCGTGAGCTAATAGATGGCTCATAAATGCGGCAATGATCAGTTGCCTTATTTACTTTATTTGAACCTGTTCTAAATAGCTTTATTGACAGCCTTAGCGCCAGTATAGGCAGAACTCGAGCAATGTCAAAGATTTAATAAAATTCACTTCCTTTGAGTTGAAAAATGTGGTCTAGTTATTTACTGAGTAAGGGGAGTGGATCGAGTTTAGCGGCTTTTTGTGCGGGTAAATAACTAAAAAGTAAGGCGGTTAAAAGCGCCAC
>CAUJDC010000042.1 GCA_963169815.1 Patescibacteria group bacterium
TTACAAAGGTAAAAACCTCTCACTCCGCATAGACAACACTGCAGGGGGATGGACTGTTTACCTTGCCCAAGGCTACAATTTAATCCCTACACAGTGGATCAACGATTTTACCTGGAAAACTCTAGACATCAAGCTGGTCAAAGACACACTCGACAAGCAAGTAAGCGTTATGGGCAGTAATGTCAGTACAATGACGACTATGCCTGGCATGGACAGAGTTTCAGTCTATGCAGAAGCATTCAATGTCTTCAACAATGCGATTAAAAAACACACTGAAAGTGGCCGTAGTACAGCTGACTACACTCTAAACAGTGATCAATTCCTCGAAGTACTCTTCAGTACATATAGTTTCGCAGAACTCAAGAAAATGAACTGTGTCAAAAAAATATCTGGTGAATCACAAGCTTATGCCATTACTGATTTACCTCCATTATTCAAATCACCAGGCAGCTCACAACCGCTCTTAAATTTAATCTACGCAGTCAAATACGGCAGCGCAATTGGCAATGACATCAATAAGGAGTTGATAAGCTCTGCAGCTGAAAGGATGGCTGAATCAAAAGATGTTTCAACAAAATATACTAAACAACTCAAGAAAATCTTTGCCTATGGCCTAAGTGACTTTGACGAAAAAGGCCAAAAGGCAACTATGGGCGAGGCCAACACTGAAGGCAAAATGTACGATGAAAGCAAAGATGAATACTTCAAGAAAGCCAGTGGTAAGGCTGCCTTCAATGACTTCTATGACCAAATCAGAACTCGCAATGACAAAGGTGAAGAAGTTGTTGATACAGCTAAAGCAAACGCTCGCATCAACGAACTTTATCAAAGAGGTATTCAGCGTTTAAGCCTTCTTTCCAAGAAAAATACCGCCTATATCGAGTTACAAAAACAGGTTAATGACGCAGCTAAAAGCAAAGTTCTAGACCTCAACAATGAGTTTACTGACCTCGAAACAAAAATAGTCAGACTTGGTTACCTCTCAGACATTGAAAGTAAAGAAGCGGATCAAAGCAAAATCCTGGAAAACGTAAAAACCAAGTTGATCGAGAATATTATGAAGCTACTCCCTGACCAAATCTCTGGTCCAAAGGGAGAAAAAGTTGATAAAAAACAGGCTAAAGCCACACTTGAACAATTACCAGTTGGTGTATTACTTAGTATTGGTTATGACAAACCTAATGACAAATGGTCAGGTGGAGTTAATGTACCAATCATCCTCGATGTATTTGGCAGCAAGTATGCCAAGATGGTTTTGGTTCCAGGAATTACCAGTGACGGTATACAGCTTGGCGTAGGTATGGCCTTTACTAACCGTGATCCATCAGATAAAGACCAAATCGTTAGTTTCTACGGTGGTGTAGGTATCGGCGTAGGTGCTAAGTGGAGTGGTGATGCTATCCTCTTTGCCGGAGCTTCTGGAGGCATAGACTTCAGACTATTCCCAGCAAATGAAGAGAGAAACTACAACTACTATACGGGCCTCTATGCTGGCCTCGGTGTAGATATTCTAAAAGGCAAATTAGCTGGAGATGCCGGCTGGAAAATGTTCGAATGGCAAATTGATGCTCAACAAAAATACGTAAACGCATACAATGATGCGCTTAAAAAAGAAGGTCTCAAAGACTATGTTGATCAATTAGCCAGAATTTATAAAGAAGGAAGTGAGACTGAAGCTATCGACAAATTCATTGCCAAGATTAAAGGCGATAAAGCTTTGATGGAAAAACTTGATATCAAAGACGGCGATACTACAGAAACAATCTTAGCTAACTTTGAAATTTATATAGCTCAATTCACCAACGAATTTGACGAAAAATTCGACTTACCATTCATAACTGGTGGAGAAATCAAGCTCGGAGTAGTAGCAGGATCAATTATGGCTTCGGGCGCAGCTACTGGTAATATTCCCGTGCTCGTTGGTGGTGTAGTTACCTGGGGCATTCAAATACTGGCTAGCTTGAACTTCAATGTCGGATCAAAATTCGTACATGAAAAACATCAAAAGACTTCAGATCTGGAAATGCAGCAATTGGGTGAAATGGAAAAACAAAAACAATTCGATTCAGCCTTCAGCTCATTGCCAAAAGCAGGCAAAGCTGCGATGTACAAATCAGGTAAGCTTACTCTCGATGCCAAAGGTGATAAACGCGCTGACATGGTTGTTTCTACGACTAGTGCCGAAATTGGCGGAGATCAATTCGGCAAAGAAATGGAAAAATTAAATACCATGCTCAGAGAAAAGAAAATCGATATGCAATTGGTTAAAACCAAGGACAACAAGATCGAAATCGTCATGTTGGATTCAAAAGTTGCATCCAATGACAAGATTCTGATCTCTCCTGATATTGCAGTAGTTGATGGCCAAAGACTTTTCCTCAGAAAACCAAATGACATCAAATTCCTCTACATCGACAAACAAGTAAGAAAATATCCATTAGAAACCAGCCACGGTGCAACTATCGAGACTGTAACAACAATCAGTGGAAACCGTTTTTACAAGGGCGACACCTTCCCTACTCAAATAGAAATCAATCGTTTTGCTGACAACAAAAGCACTCTCCAATTCGTTAAAACATCACCTGATTCTTTTGCCGAATCATACACGGACAAATCAACAGAATTCGCCAATGTAAGTGAAGCACAAGGCCGTATGAAGAAGGCTTTGGACAAGACTGTTGGTCAGGAAGCGGAACAGGTTAGAGAAGATCTTCCATTACTTGCAATTGGGCTTTATTACTTCAGAAATAAAAAAGGAGAATCATTCGTCAGCATTACCAACAAAGCTGCCAAGAAAAACAAGGAAACTCCAGACTACATTTCTACAGAGCTTTATGCCTTCTATGATGAATTCAGTCAAGCAAGAAACTTGGCTAATTTCAATGATAGAGAAAAACAAATTTTAACACTGGAACTCTCTACCCTTCGCTATACAGAATTGCAATATGGCAAAAATTCGGCGCAAGAAAAATCTGCGGCTTACAAAGAAAGAATGAAGTGGAATAAAGAAACTCTTATTCCATTCTTCGAAAAGAGAATTGCTGAACTGAAAACAGCTGGCAAACAAGTCAAGCATACAGCTGAACAACTCGCTGAGAAAGCTACTCAAGACTTGATGAAGTTGGATACCAATATGCCTCCAACCAAGTTGGAAAAAGGCACATCAGTATCAGTTGCCATCGGTCGTGGAGCCAATGGCCTACATCAAATCTTGGACGGTGGAGACTATTCTAACTCATCAGACGAAGTTGATAAGTATGGCTACATCATGGGTAAAGATTACACAGAAGCTTTGCGCTCTGCAACTCCAGGTGATCTAGATTACGAAGTTGCTTTACTTCTGGTAGGCCAACTCTCAAATCTCCCAGAAACTACTCAGGTTAAAGATTTCATGAAGAGTAATCTTGCCATGAAGCTCGCTTCTAACGGTGGTTTGGCCTTCATCTTAGGTAAAGAACAATATGATCAAGTTATTGGCTTCTATGAAAGAGGTGCTGGCAATGTAGCAACTCCAGGTATTGCTAAATTCATGGAAATTGTGAAGAAGATCAGAGCTGCCGAGCAAGAAGGTAAAGAACTCATTACTGTAGAAGGTCAAAAAGGCGTCAAATTCCAGATCAAAGTTAATATCAAAGTACAGTCAGGTATCTTCAATAAATGTGCCAACTACACTTCAACAATCAATGAAGATATCGTCATCATTCCTCCAAGTGAAACTGAAGCAATGGCTTTAATAGCCTCCGGCTCAGAAGCCAGAACTTCACTCACAACCAAATCTTACAAGCAATTCCTCGGATTCTTCGGTGGTGTTACAGCTACAGTTAGGCTTAGTGCACCTCCAGAACCAGCTTCTCCAGGAAAACCGCCAGAAGAAAAGAAACCAGAAGCCCCAGCCAAAGGTAAAGTTGATCAGAGTGCAGGTTCAACTAAACTCCCTCCAAAGGGTAAAGATACACCGCAAGCTCCAACTGGTGACAAGACTGGCTCAGGAAATAATGACTTCTAAAAATAATTAAAAAAAGAAATAAAACCCACACATATGAAAAAGCTAAGAACATTACTACTCACTATTCCCTTAATCGCCTTGGGACTAGTAGGTGGAACTGCAGAAGCAGCCGTTCAACATATCAGTGAACCGGTCTGTAACCTGGCAGTATACCCATTCGATCCAAACACTCCTGAAATCTACGGCAGTGCTGGAACAGCTTTAATCAACTTCCTTGGTGAAGCTGCTTGTAAGGCACGTACGCCTTATGGCAGCCAGTATAATCAGCCTCCAACTAAGGCTCAAAACCCACTAAAGAGTGGCGTTTCTGAGAATAAAAATGTGCCTTATGCGATTCATAGTCACACCTACATCAACAATTCACTTGAAGATAATTATTACTACAGATCTTATATCGATAAATTCGAAATCAAGTTGGAAAGTGATGCATTGGAAAGTACTGAAAAAACTCAGATTCAATGTCAAACTCCTGCTCCAGGTAGTTACAGCGGCAGCGCCGACGAATTGTCTGATTGTAATGGGTCAATCAGCGACACAAATTTCTATGGCGGCGTAAACGTTAGCTACAATTCAAGCACGGGCGTGGTAACTTGGGAATTTGGTACTGTCGATAAAACTAAACGCCCTAATATGTGGGGTAATAATGACAGTAATCCTGCTGATTCAGACAACTTTAACGAAGCATTGGGAAGTTACTTTGGAGTACCAGCCAACCTTGCTGACTATAATTCAGTTTACCGTTCTTTTACTCCAAAAGTTCAACTCAAAACAAAAAACAACAGCACTGATATCTGGAGCGGCACAACTACTTCTAGAGTATTGATTAGAAACTACGCAATTTTAAAATCTAGTTTCGAGGCTCTTCCTGCTGGTTCAGCTAAATTCACCAGCCTTTGTACATCTCTCGGAGATTATACCAAATGGTGTCCAGTTGATACTCCAGCAGGTCAAGGTTACGATACTGTTCAACTTGGTAGCTCAGGCCAACAACAATGGTTCTGGTTCCCAATTGGTTCAGTAGTTTCAGTTTGGAGCAAACCAACCCCAGCCCCTGTAGATCTCGCCTGCGCGGATTTACAATGGGATGGTCCATTCTTAAAGAAAAATGGTCTGGGCGTATTTTCCCCTGCTTCAACAAATCCAAACGCTTTGCTGGCCAATCAGGAAGCCGTGTTGAAAACTAAAGTACTTTATGAAAGTGGCTCTGGCACAAAGCGTCCAGTTGAATATGTTTGGACTTCTTTCATGGGTGATCAAAATCGTCCAGCCTGGTTTAGTTATGAAGACACCCTGTACAATATCGATTTGAAACCATTTTTAACTACGTCTTTGCCATACAAGATTCTAAGTGCAGCACACGCTGCTCCATATTCTTCAGCCAATTTCGACAACACACCGAATTTTGGTATTGGTGGGCCAATTGATAAGAACAAGACAGACACTGCGCCTTCTACTTCAGCCAGTTTCGACAATAACCCAGGCTTTGGTATTGATGGGTCAATTGATAAAAATATTTCAGAGAAGGAAATGATCAATCTAGGCAAATTCAAAGATGAATTGGCCAGCGCCATCTCTTACAACCCACTAACTGATGTCGACGTGAATCCACTTTCACAGGCATATTATAGCGGTGGTTCAGAAGGAGTAACTGTAGGCGTTCAAGCTTTCTATACAGATGGCAAAAATATTCCAGGACAAGGTCCAATGGTCAATACTCCAACTGGTAACAAACAAAAAGCCGTAAAATGTCATCTCGAATTACAAATCATGCCACCTCCAGCAGTTTGTATCGACCTGGATATT
>CAUJDC010000043.1 GCA_963169815.1 Patescibacteria group bacterium
CAAAAGTTACTCCGGGGATAACAGGCTGATCACGCCCAAGAGTTCACATCGACGGCGTGGTTTGGCACCTCGATGTCGGCTCGTCGCATCCTGGGGCTGGAGAAGGTCCCAAGGGTTGGGCTGTTCGCCCATTAAAGCGGTACGCGAGCTGGGTTCAGACCGTCGTGAGACAGGTCGGCCTCTACCCTCCATGTTCGTAGGAAAATTGAGAGAATTTGCCCTTAGTACGAGAGGACCGGGGTGAACGAACCTCTAGTGTATCTGTTGTCACGTCAGTGGCACGGCAGAGTAGCTATGTTCGGAAGGGATAACCGCTGAAAGCATCTAAGTGGGAAGCCCATCTCAAGATAAATTTTCCCCATTATCCTCCAGGGAGACTACCTGGTTGATAGGCTACAGGTATAAGCACAGTGATGTGTTGAGCCGAGTAGTACTAATAGGAAATTGACTTTAAAATTTGTAATTTTAACTAGCAATTTCTGCAGATTACTGGAGTTTTCTATAACCAATTTTGAAAGACACTATATTCTTTTTAGAAGGCAGTGTCTTGGCGGCTCTAGAGAAAGGGGTACACCTGTTCCCATCCCGAACACAGAAGTTAAGCCTTTCTTCGCTGATGGTACTTGAACATTAGATTCAGGGAGAGTAGGGCGTCGCCAAGACACTGCTTTTTATTTTGTGTGCTGTCATCTACAATAAATATTTCCAGGCCGTATTGTGTTCATGCTGTCTTGAAAATATTTATTTTGATTCCTAGCACAAAAAAGAAACGCGACTTCGAACAATCATACATTGTTGCCTTGTATAAAACTAGTTTTGAATATTTCGTTACTTTTTCTAAGGCGTATTGGTTTTTGTTGAATCCGCCTTAGATGCTGCAGTTGCTTCGATTTTGGCTTTTTCTGGAATAGCTACGCCGGTATCTTCGGCTTTAAGGCTCTCATCGTCTTTGATGTCAGCCTGATCCCAGTTTTCGCCCTTTTGGAAGCGGGCGGCAACTGGATTGTTGATTTCGTAGAATAACTGAATTAGTTCTTTTGTAGTTAATTCTTCTACCTTTAAGTTACAATTTTCTAAACCAATTTTTACGCTGTTTACCTTTTGTGCCAGTTTTTTCTTTAATTCGTCGAATTGTTCTCGACGTGATTTGATTTGAGCATAGCTGTCTTTGGCATTGACGAAGCCAAAGAACTTTTCAATAAAGGTCTGATTCTTTGCTGCATATGGGTCTTCTGGAACAATTACGTAAAACTCTTTGGCCATGATATCAGCATATTCAACCAATTTCTGAATATATTCGACGTATTCGAAGGTTTGCTTCTGTAATAGAGCATTTTGCTGTTTATTGGCCTTACTACGCAAATCATCGAGATATTTGTCGATGTCGAGTTTTTTTGATCTAATAACCACCTGAATTGGCTCTTCTAAGGTGTTTAAAAAACCTTGGTATGAGTAAATGATGGCATTTTGCTCATCTTCAGACTTTAAATTGAAATTGATGCTAGATACTCTAAGAACCGATCTAAGTCCGCCGTTTTTCAAAATGACTGTGTTTTCTCTGATTTCTGCAATACGCAGGTATGTCTGGGTACTGAGAGTCGGCCCATCTACTATTTTTGAATTTTTTACGCTTGAATCTACCATTTTGATGGTCTTTATTGATATTTTTTATCTAAAATCTTGGTTATTTCTTCAATTGATTGTTTTTTCTTTTTCTCTGTAGTTGGATCAACTTTTTTTACTTTTGTAGAAGTGACTTGTGCTGGTACATAAACCATTCTAGATGGATCTGCAGTTCCCTTTAACCAATAGCGTTTTGCTGGTAGTAATAAAGATTCTATCCAAAATAAAATGTATCTTTCGAAAACCAGATCCAGTGGTTTAACAAAAGCAAAAATAATTGTTATTAAAGCTAAGATAATTACAGGCATCAATGCTGTGATTAGTTGATAATCTCTTCCAAGGAAAGTATAAATTGCATAAGAAATACTGAAACCAATGCCACAAATAATCAATTGTCTGAGGGTCAGTGGCCCAACGATACGATCTTCTCTTTGTACATCCTGAGGGACTTTGAACTGCATTTGTTTTGCTTTAAATCTTATCATTATAACAGAAAATACCCGGGAAGTTAAGGTTTTAGGCCTGTCTTTCGCGTTAATTTCAAAACTATGTTGACAATGTTTAGTTTTTATATAAAATTGTGTTCTCTGAACCGGATGATTTTGGCCTAATGGTGGGCTGTAATTGAAGGTTCGGTGTCACTTTTGTGGAGATTAATAGAAATGCAAATCGAAGAATGTGGAGATGGTGTACAACCGTCTACTGCCAGCATCGGTTTTACCCTTCCTGGTATCAGTATCGTGATGGACTTCATCGATCGGGAAGGCTTCAAGATCATCGTCAAGAAGTTTGAACAGAAACCGGACCAGGACATTCAGGTCGGCAGAAAGGGTGAGACCGAGGCAAAGGCGATCAATAGCGCCCTGACCTTTGCCAACCTTTCGCTCGTCGAGACCACCGAGGTTCAGGCTCACATGGAGAGGTTCCTCTCCAAGTACTTCTACCCTCCTGCTCTGAAGAGCATCGCCGAAGAGAGTGCCGTCGCCCATTAGGGCCGGCCACAGCAGTGGCAATTGCCCGTCTGTTGACTCCCATATTTAGAGAGTCGACGACGGGCTTTTCGCTTTTTATGATTTGTTATTTTGGCTCTATTTGTTAAGATGTGTTCATCTTAATTTGCCTATGTCTACCGAGAAAATCCGAAATTTTTGTATTATTGCCCACATCGACCATGGTAAGTCGACTTTAGCCGATCGTTTACTGGAAGTAACTGGTACGGTCACTAAACGCGAAATGAAGACCAATCAGGTCCTGGATATGATGGAATTGGAACAGGAAAGGGGTATTACCATCAAACTCCAGCCGGTACGTATGGAATGGATGCACAAAGGTGAAAAATACATTTTAAATTTAATTGATACGCCTGGGCATGTGGACTTTACCTATGAAGTTTCACGCAGTTTAGCGGCTTGTGAAGGAGCGATTCTGGTAGTTGATGCGACTCAGGGAATTGAAGCTCAGACTTTAGCAAATTGTTACCTGGCTTTGGAGCATAATCTAAAGCTAATTCCGGTTTTAAATAAAATTGATTTGCCTTCAGCTGATATTGATAAATGTGCTGCAGAAATTGAAAGTACTTTGGCAATTTCAAAAGATGAGATTATTGCAATTTCTGCGAAAGAAGGAACAAATGTAGAAAAAGTTTTAGAAGCAGTGATTGAACGTTTAGACCCACCTAAAGATAGTACCCCAGCCGAGGAAACTAAGGCACTGATTTTCGATTCAATTTATGATCCATATAAGGGGGTAATGGCTTATGCCAGAGTTTTTTCTGGAAGTCTGAAAAAGGGCGACAAGGTGGTTTATCTGCATTCAAAAAATGAATTAGAAATAGTAGAAGTTGGTTACTTTAAGCCAAAATATGTTCAGGCCGATATTTTGAAAACTGGTGAGGTTGGCTATGTAGTAACTGGTTTTAAAGATGTTTCTCAGGCCAGAGTAGGTGATACGATTTGGAGAAATGGTGAAAATAGAATTGAAAATTTAGAAGCTAAACCATTGGCTGGTTATAAGGAAGTGAAGCCCTTTGTTTTTGCATCTATTTATTGTGTGGAAGGTGATGATTATCCTCAACTTCGTGATGCTTTGCAGAAATTGAAACTTTCTGATTCGGCTATTACTTTTGAGCCTGAGCAATCTTCGGCTTTGGGATTTGGCTTCAGAACTGGCTTTTTGGGCTTACTTCACATGGAGATCGTTCAGGAAAGGTTGGAACGTGAATATAATTTGGATTTGGTTGTGACTGCTCCTAGCGTATCTTATATAGTTTTGACCCGTGGTAAGGATGGAGTAATTAATGAAAGTTTAGTTTTGAGCCCGTCTGATTTACCTGATCCAGCTACTATTGATGAAATTCGTGAACCTTGGGTAAAAGTTGAATTACTTTTCCCGAAAGAATATATGGGGCCGGTAATGTCGCTTGTCCAAGTGAAAAGAGGTTTGCAGAAAAATTACAACTATATAGATCAAAATAGAATTTTACTAGTGGCGGAGTTGCCTTTAGCTTCGATTGTAGTAGACTTTTTTGATCAATTAAAAAGCCTTACTTCTGGCTATGGTTCAATGAATTATGAATTTATGGAATATAGAACAGGGGATTTGGTTAAACTGGATATCAAAATTGCTGGTGATACTGTTGATGCGCTTGCGTCGATTGTTTTCCGTCCTGATTCACATCAACTTGGTATGGCTATGGCCAAAAAATTGAAAGAGCTTATTCCAAAGGCTCAATTTGAAATTGCCATTCAAGCTGCTATTGGAGGAAAGATTGTCGCTCGTGAATCGATTTCTGCTATGAGAAAAGATGTAACGGCTAAACTCTATGGAGGGGATCGTACCCGTAAAGATAAACTTTTAAAGAAGCAAAAAGCCGGCAAAAAGCGTATGAAAATGATTGGAAAGGTGGAATTGCCTCAGGAAGCTTTCCTGGCTGTGCTTAAAAAATAGTAAATAGACCCGTTTTCTGCTATAATTAGGTGATATCGTCGAGCCTGATTTAAGAAAAAAATGGGAAAATTAACTGAAAAATTAGTTTATGTCTTACTGCTAGCCATTGTTGGTTTGTCTGGGGCAGGACTATTTTTTGAGGATAGTTTAACTGGGCTAGTAAGTGTTTTGAGACAAAGTTTTGTTAAAGAAGTCGATAATAGTGGGCAAACTTTGAAAATTGGTTATTTATTTGCGCCTAAAGATTTGAATCCGTGGTCTACTGATCAGGTAACGCAGAGCCGCTTATTGGATGTCTATGAAGGCTTGGTTGAATTAGATGAGAATTTACTGGTTCGACCGGCTTTGGCGGTTAGTTATGGCTTGATTGGAGATAAGGAATGGCGTTTTCATTTGCGTGATGGAGTCAGATTTCATAGTGATAAAGTTCTTGATATTGATGATGTGATTTATAGTTTGAGTCAGGCAAAAACTCTTCAAACTGAATTTGCAGAAAATGTTGAAAAAATTGATAAAATCAATCAGTCAGAATTGGTTATTTTTACCAAAAAGCCCGATCCATTGCTTTTGAATAAATTAGCTAAAATAGCCATTGTCCCAGCGAATTTCACTAATTTTGCCCAGCCAATTGGTACTGGAGTATATAAGATTAATGATGCAACAGATTTGAGTGATATTAATTACCAAAGAAACGCTAATTACTGGTCGGATTTGGCTTATTTCCCAAATCTGGAAATAAAATCTATTTCTGGGAAAAATGATCGTGTGAATGCTTTGAGGGATAACGATATTGATTTCTTGGTTAATGTCCCACCAGATGCTGTCAATGAAATCATTGATGCTGGTTTTGAAATCGCTAAAATTCCAAGTTTAGAAGTTGGCTTTGTGATGTTTAATCTCAAAGACCAGAAAATGTCTAATAAATCGCTGAGACTCGCTATTGCACAGGCTTTAAATAAAGAAACCTTTTTGGATTTAGCTTATGGTTTTGCTAAAGTAATCGATCAATTTATTCCAAACGGTGTCTTTGGTTACAATCCTCAAATCGCCAATATTGCCTTTGATAAGGCTGCTGCTGAAAAAGAGTTAGCTAAGAGTTTTTCCAGTTTTGAAAAAATAAAAGTAACTTTTTACTTCCCAGAAAGTTTAAAATTGCTTGGTCAATACTTTAAAGAACAATTAGTGCAAATTGGCGTTGATGTTGATTTGAAGCCAGTTTCTGACCAACAACTTCAAGATAATCTGAAAAAAGGCAATATGCAATTTTATTACTTGGGTTGGAGACATGATAGTGGTGATGCAATTTCATTCCTGAGCCAGGTTGTACATAGTCCTGTGGCAGGCTTTGGTGAATTCAATGGAAATGGCTACAGTAATAAACTGGTGGATACTTTAATTGAGAAAAGTCAGGTTAATTTAAATCAACAGGAAAGGCTTAAAGATATGCAGCAAGTAATGAAATTAATTACCGAAGATGATCTAATTGGCGTTCCGCTCTTTGAAACTGAGTCACTTTTCGCTTATAATAAGGAGATGAAGTTTATTCCGAGAGTTGATTCCCTGGTTTATCCTTCTCAAATAAAAAAGACTAGATGAAAACACTAAGAGGAAAATTAGTTTTAGGCATATCAATCTTTATTGTAGTTCTGTTTTCTATTACTGCTTTCCTGCAAGTAAGTGAAAAGAAAAAAGAATTGATCAATGATATTTTTATTGAATCCCGTTCTTTTGCTGAGCTGACCTCAGATTCCTTGGTTGATAATTATAAACTTTATTTGATTCCGAATAGTTTTGTTTACTTCAATAGAAGTTTCCAGGATTTAACCGCTAAAAATGAGCATTTGGGCTGGGTGAAGATAGTTTCTTATGATGGCAAGATTTTGTTTGATTCGAATACAGAAAAAGAAGCTCAATATCAGGGTGAGGCAAGAATGGTTGAAGATGCTGAATTGCTAAAACAGATACAATCTAAAAACTTTTCAGAGAAGGTGGCTGGTCAAGATCGAAGAATTTATTATAAAAAAATTGTTGATGACCAGGGGCAGGTTTCTTACGATGCAGTAGATGCCAATGAGAACCCTACTCAGGCTTTAAGTTCAGACCAAAGAGTTGAATATGTTGTTCAGCCTGCCGATGAAGAATATAGCGTAATTTATGGGATTTCTTATCAAGCCTTGGCTGCCCGTATTCAGGCTACTCAAATTAGAATTTTGCTGTTGGCCGTCTTTGGCGTGGGACTTGGTATATTATTAGCGATTATTTTCGGCTCAAGTGTTACTAAGCCTTTGCGTCAATTGAAAAAAGGTGCGGAAATTTTGGCCACTGGTGATTTTAGTCATCGTGTGACTGTAAAAACTAAAGATGAAGTTTATGACTTAGCTCAAACGTTTAATAAGATGGCGGCAGATCTTCAGGAAAGTATGAAGGCGATGATCTATAAAGAACGTGTGGGGAAAGAATTGGAATTGGCCAAACAAATTCAGCAGAGAATTTTACCTAAAATCATCCCACAAGCTAAGGGGTTGGATATTTGTGCCGGTATCGTTCCAGCTGAAGAAATCGGTGGTGACTGTTATGACTTCTTACAGCCAAACAAAGATGAATTGCTTTTCTATCTTGGCGACGTGACTGGTCACGGCGTGCCTTCTGGAATCGTAGTTTCAATTGCCAATGCCTTGTTTTACTCAATGGCTGGTAGTGATAATTTGGACGTGATTCTTTCCAGAGTAAATGAAGTTTTGAGAGCAAAGACTACTCCTAATATGTTTATTACTTTGGTACTGATGCGCTGGATGATTGAACAACAAAAGTTTTCCTTTGTAAGTGCTGGTCATGAAAAAATAATTCATTACAAAGCTTCTGTAGATACTGTAGAACTTCTTCCTTCGGGTGGTTTGGCACTTGGTATGGTCAAAGATGTAAGCAAACTTTTGAAAGTTGTGGAAGTAGAGTTAGAAAAAGGAGATGTTTTATTTATTTACTCTGATGGCATTCCTGAAGCCTGGAGAAATAAAAAGGAAATTTATGGCCTGGAAAGATTGCAAGCTATGATAAAGGATTATGCTAAATTTGATACAGCATTAAGTATCAGAAATGCTCTGTTGGCTGATGTTTATATGTATAGACAAGGCTATAAGCAAATGGACGATATGACTTGCATAGTTGTCAAGAAAACGTAAAATAGGCTTACAAAAGCTATTTTATATTTATGGTCAAACAATTTGAAGGTCGTTGGAAGATAGTTGTGGTAGCATTTGGATTTTTCTTGTTTGGATTTGCATTGCTGCCTTTATTGTTAAATATTCTTGGTTATCTGCCACTCAAAAATATTTCAACTATCACTGAAAAAGTAACTGAGAAGCAGGTTTATTTAGAATCTTCAGCTGAAATTGCTGCTGTAAATAAAATCAGTGATTCATTGGTGAGAATAATGCCAGAAACCAAAGTGCTTTCTTGGCAGGCAGGAGATCTGAATGTTATTAATGAATGTTTTGATTCTGCTAAATGTTTATCAACAGGGATTATCTTAACTTCTGATGGTTTGGTTTTTGTGCCTGGAGATTTGATTCAAGGGGAAAATCTCAGAGTGGTAGATAGTTTAGGAAAGGTTTATAGTTTCGAAACTTTAGGCGATTATCAGGGCGCGAAATTACTAAGAATTCTTAAAGATGAAGGCAAATATTTTAATTTGCAGGCTGCAGGCATTGCTTATGATAATGATTTACAGGTGGGACAAAAAATTATTTCTATCGCTGCAGTTTTAGGAAAAAGCCCTTTGATTAATGAAGGTACTGTAGAGGCTTTGTCTAGCAACTTTGTTGATCAGTATGTGAATTTTTATAATGGTCAAAACAATACGAAACTACGTTTAACTGCTAATATGGGCGGATCACTTTTCTTTGATTTTAGCGGACGTTTGATTGCCTATAAAACTGATCAATTGAGACCTGCTGGAAATCTCGGATTACTCTTAAATCGTTTGGCTCAGACAGATAAGATTTCTGAACAACTCAATGCTGGTTTTAGCTGTTTTGAATTAAATAAGACTTTAGCTCAAAAATGGGCGATTACTTTAGATAATGGCTGCGCTGTTACATCAGTAACTTCATTAATAGCTGGTCAACTCTCTGAAGGAGTTGAGAAAGGAAGCGTTGCGGATAAAGCAGGGCTTAGAACAGGGGATATTGTTTTAGAAATTGATGGTCTCAAGGCTGACAATACTGGCTTAACAAAAAAAATTGGTGAGGTGGTTGCTGGTAAAAAACTCCCTTTGACTGTATTTAGAGGAGGCAAGAGACTTGAACTAGTTTTGAGTTTTTAATGGTGCGCGGGAGAGGACTTGAACCTCCATGCCTTGTGGGCGCTACCACCTCAAGGTAGTGCGTCTGCCAGTTTCGCCACCCGCGCATATAGGGTTTTAGCGCTAAGAATATAGTTAATGGAGGCATTAATTGCAAATGAAAATTGCAGAGTTTGTGTTAATATAGTAGATTGCTTTTGCAATTTTATTGTACTTTGGACGATATTCTAATCAAATTATGAAAAATTTTGTAGGAAAAGCAGCGGCAGTTATTCAAGCACATCAATTGCGTTTAACTTCGCCCAGAAAAATGCTGATAGCTTTTCTGGATGAAAATACTTCTCCAATGACTCCTTATGAAATTCGCGATCTACTGAAATCACAAGGTCAAAAAGCAGATGTAGTAACTATCTATAGAATTCTTGATGAATTTGAAAAAATCGGTCTGGTCCATAAAGTGATGACTTTGGGCCGCTATGTGCGCTGTGACGAAATTGAACTAGAAGCTCACTGTGAAAAAGATGATGATTGTCATCATTATCTGATTTGTGAAAATTGTCATAAGGTAGAGGAAATTTCTGGTGAAAACTTACATGATTTGGAAAAGGTAATTGCTACTCAAATGAAGTTTCGTGTGAAAAGACACTTTTTGGAATTTCTGGGACTCTGCTCTAAATGCAAAAAATAACTTGAATATGATCGGGGGACGTGCTAAATTCTTGACGCTTTCTTTTGAAATTTCTGCCGCAATCACTAAATAGCGGCACGTCTAGTAATCCGGCCGCAATCACTAAATAGCGGCACGTCTAGTAATAATCCGGGCGCTTAGCTCAGTTGGTAGAGCATCTCGTTTACACCGAGAGGGTCAGGAGTTCGAGTCTCTTAGCGCCCACCATTATAAAACTTTTTGTGACTTTCACACATCCTGGATTTTTGAGACTGGATTAAGGCTAGTTCAAACTTTTTTGCTGCTGAAATAATTTGATTTATTTTTTCTTTATTATTTCCGTATGCAGACCTTTCATTAGCTCGCTTATTTGCATCCACAAGAATGCCCAGCCCCAAACTAATATAGCCAAAGGAAAAGAAATTTTTGCTGGCATAAGATAACCAGAAATTGCTAACATTGTCGCTAAAATCTGAGTGGCAATTGTGGTTATAATAACTTCTTTGCTTGGTAAAAATTTGAACCATCGTTCTTTGGTGTGAGCTACAAAAATCAGCATGTGACCTGATACGGCTAGTTTGAGGAAAAACATGGTCTGGATGACTGGTAAAGAAAGGTGCCACAAGTTGCTTGCTAAAACAAATAGTAAGATGCTATTTAAAACCCCGACAGAACCGAACAGTAAACTTAGATTGAATCTTTCTCTGTTTTTTATTGCTGAAGGTTCATTACTGATTTTTACGCGGTCAACAGCGAGAGAAATAATAGGTATATCATTCAGAAATGCTAATAAGATTAATTGTAGTGGTTCCAATGGATAAAAGCCATAAACCAGACCTAAAATCAAAATAGTCATAATCAACCTGAAGCTTTCAGAAATTCTGTAAATTGTATAATTGTAAAGCCTGACGAAAATTTTTCGTGATTCCAAAATTGCATCACAGATCACTGTCAAGCCGTGACCTAGCAAAACAATGTCGGCTAAACTTTTAAGAGCACTGACTGCCCCAGAAACGGCAATACCAACATTTGCTTTTTTGAGTGCAGGTAAATCATTGATGCCATCGCCGGTTGCGGCCACTATATACTTTGACTTAAGCATGGAAACCAGTTCGTATTTATCTTTAGGTAAAATTTCCGAAAATGCAGCAATGTCCTGTAATTTATTGTTAGTTTTGGTCTTGTCACTATAAAATTCTTGCGTTTCCTGAACAGTTAAAACTTGTCCTGGCAGTTTTAACTCTCGTGTTATTCTTTCGGTTATTATTTTGTTGTCTCCAGTCAATATTTTAACCATAATCCCGTTTTCACGCATAAAATGTGTGACTTTTTTCGCGCTTTCATCAAGAGGATCGCTTAAAAAAAGCATACCGACAATATTCATCTGTTTTTCCTCCTTGCTGTCTTTTTTTATGGCAATTGCCATAACTCTGAAGCCTTGACTTGCAGCCGTACTGATGTCTTTTTCAAATTTTATTTTAATTTCCGGTGACGTGAAATCGTCTAGAGCCTGAATGATCTGCGGTGCACCCATGCTAATCAATATTTTCTCGTGATTTTTTTGAATGAAAGCCGTGGTTCTTTTTCGCTGTGAATCGTACGGAATAAACTCTATAATCTCACCTTCTACAATGCGTTTTGTCGCTTCAAATTTCTTGATGATAGCCAAATCTATGGCATCAGGAGTATCAGTTGAAACAGCAAATCGGGCAAATTCAATAATATTGTCGGTGCTTAAGTCTTTCTGATAGGAAATGACATTGGTGATATTGATTTCATTTTTTGTTAATGTACCAGTTTTATCGGTTAAGAGAAGATTGACATTAGCTAGATCTTGAAGTGCCGAAAGTCGCCTGACAATAACCATTTTCTTCGCTAAGATAGCAGCTCCAATGCTCAAAATAATTGTCATAACTGCTGGCAATGCAATCGGTATTCCTGCTATGATAAGGCTTAGGTCAAGTGTTAACAGGTCGTTGACTGGCATTCCCTTGAGAGCTAAGACTACCGTGAGAATAATGACTGCAATGATGCTTACCGTTACAAGAAATTTGGTAATGGTCAAAGTATCTTTTTCCAAGATACTTTTTTCTGTCGACTGCTCAATAGAAAAAATTGTTTTTCCAAAAAAAGTATTTACTCCGGTAGCAGTAATCTCTGCTTCTAAATTGCCGCTAGAAATATATGAACCTGAAAAAATTTTATCTCCTGTTTTTTTTTCTTTTAATGTTGATTCCCCAGTCAAAACTGCTTCGTTAAGTGAAAGATTCTGTGACGAAATCACCCTGCCATCGGCAGGAACAATGCTGCCGAGTCCCAATCGAATATAATCACCCGGAACCAGATTTCTGGCATTAACAAATGTCCATTTTCCATTTCGTAATAC